>CAYUNO010000001.1:0-31176 GCA_964446075.1 uncultured Flavobacteriaceae bacterium
TTTACAATTCGGCACGCAAAATCCTTGGAAGCATCCTACGTTGTTCTTGGGGGATTGGATTAATACGGAATCCAAGGAGCAACCCCTATTTTATTTGCCTATTTGGATGTTAGTAACGCTAAGTGAATGGATATTGGTGGTGTTATTGGCAGTTTTATTGCATGTTTGGCCTTCTCATCGGGTGTGGAAGCAACCGATTGTTTTCTTTTCCTTGCTAGTAATGATGGCGTTTTTAGGATATACCGTTGTGTTTCAGCCTATTTTATACAATGGATGGCGACATTTATACTTTTTAGTAGTACCCCTGATAATTTTTATTGGAATTGGAGCATCGGCTATTAATCATAAGCGGATAATTCCTTTTCATTTGTTGTTGGCGGGATATAGTATTTTTTCTTTAATCGAACCCAGCAAAGAGGATATACAAGGTGGAAAATTAGCCTTAGGGTATGTTTCGGCAAGCACGGATTTTAATGTTTTAGCTCGATTATTTATTAATGATTCACATAAATCGAAGGAAGATTTAGCATCAGGTGATGTCGCTGGTCCGGACAGCCATACCATGGATACCCAAAAACATGTGCGGGGTATTAGTGATTTGGATGAAAATGCAGAAGGAAACGGGGAAGCAGGAGGAAGCTCGGCACACCCGCGATTTAAAAACTTGTGTGATGCAAACCGTTGTACCGATGAGCCTTTTCAGATTGCTTTTCAAAATAATCGGAAAATGGATAGTTCGAAGTCCAATCCTAATTTGAATTCTGTGGGAAGTAGGAACATGGGCGGGAGTTCGGCTGCTGATGAAGGATTAAAACGAGGAAGTAACCCCACTATTCGGGAGAGTGCTGGTATTGTAAGTGTCAATAAATGGTGTGATGAGTTTCCTTTCTCGGGAGATTATTGGCAGCATACCACGTTGCAAGCATATCAGTTTTTATTGAAGAAATTTCCTAGATCCTGGATTATTGTATCGGGCAAGGGAGAAGGGCTGTGGTTAAACTCATTGTTATTATCAGAAGCAGACAGAAATCGGATTCGTTTTTGTTCTTTGGATGGATTGAACACTTATGCTGGAAGTCCAAATGAATATCCTGTTTTAACCGTAGACGGAGTAGTGAATTGGTTTAATACTGCTGAGAAATCAAACCTAAAAGAAAGAGTTTGGGTATGGGTAGTATTCAACGAAGAAGGGGTAGTTCAAGTGCCCGATATTGGAGGGGGAAAGGTTATTGCCGATGCCTATCGGGGTAATCAGTGGTTATGGAGAGCGTATCAGCCAAGAATTGAGGGATATTAGAAATATCATTGCCAAGTGTTTTTATTTGGAGATAAAATTACGGGGCGGGCCACCTTTTAGAATAGTTCGTATTTAGGAATATTTCTCATTAAAGAATATTTCTCTACCTAATACGTTTTGATTTTAAGTTTAAATACAATTTCAATCTTGAGTGAATCCAATAGATTAAGTTTCATTTTTGTTTATAGTGCGTTTTTATTTGGCATATTTGTTAATAGTACCTCACTGAGTGCTCAGCAGTATGACCCCTTGGAGGGTTTATTTGTCAACTCATCGGGGAAGTCGGGGGTGGAGGACAATCCAAAAAAGCAGAAGAAAAACTGGGAGGAATGGTTGGAGTTGAATCTGGCATATGCACCTGCAGGCGGATTGATTCAGCATACCGGTGGCTATTCGTACACTTGGTTGGAAGGGGCTTCGGTTGTTTGGAAAGGTCCCAACGAGGGCAAGCGAATTTTCAAAAACAATGTTGTTAAAGATATAGAACCCTTACTTCCCTATGCCGCACCCAAATGCGTTTGCATTTTCAATCACGAAATATCCAATAAGGAGTACTTAGATTTTGTAACGGATGTTTTGTTGGAGAAAATGCGACAGCTTAATCCTCGGATGGAGTTAATGGATAAAGATGGTATTTTCTCTGATAGTTTTTTGAGTGTATTGCAGAATCACTTTTTACGGCCGGATGCTTTTCGAACCAAATTAGCGACAGGAAAATCTTTTGGAAGGATACTGAGTCAGTATGTAAAAGACACCGTAACCAACAAGGAAAAGATGTTGCACGAGTTGTTGGCTATGGAGAAAATAACCTACAATGGCATTCCCGTTTTTCCGGATGTATCGGGCTGGAAATACAATGTTTCTACCTTTAGCTGGAATGACCCCATGGCATTATATTATATGTTTCATCCAGCTTATTCCGATTACCCAGTATGTAGTTTATTACAACCCCAAGCCATGGCCTATTGCCAATGGTTGAGTAAACAACTTTCGGGATTATCTGGAAAGGAAGTAGTGGTTTCATTGCCTACGGAAATGGAGTGGATACAGGCCGCTTGTTACGAGAATAATCAGCGAAATTCGTATTATAAACCCAGTATTAACAAGTATTGGCGCAATGAAAAAGGAGTTTATATTGCCAATCATGTGGGTTATCGAGAACCTCAAAACAAATCAACTAATAACCGGTCTTCCAGGAATAAAACAGAACAAGCAGCGGGTGAAAATGTGTCTTTAAATTCCAAGGATAGTGTTAGTAATAAGGGCCAACAAGAGGTGGATTTTGATCATGGAGCAGATGGTGGATTATACGCGACACCTGTTTTTTCTTATTGGCCCAACGATGCGGGGTGCTACAATATCTTTGGGAATGTTGCAGAAATGACAAGCACCACCGTAGGGGACATGATGGTGGTAAAAGGTGGTTCCTTTTTGGATGTAGGTGACGTATTATTCCCCGGCAGTAGAGCCTTGGTTTATACCCGCGAGCCATTGCCCATGGTTGGGTTTCGGCCGGTGGTTAAAATCCGTTAAGGTTTAGCGGTACTGTAGCAATCGATATTGTCGGTGATTGTCTTGGTGTTCGATTTGAATTTCCAGTATTTTGGCTTGGAAATTTAGCAGTAAATCGCGTAGCAAAAAATCGCCAATTTCGGGCCACTCGATCAAATGTACGCTCGGGAATTCGTTTAGGATTTCTTCTATGCCGGCATCGAACAGTTCACCGGCTTCTTTAATTCGATACCAATCGTGGTGATACAATTTGGTTCCGTTGGGTAAGGTGTATGGGTTTACTAAACTAAACGTTGGACTCATTACCGCATCAGCAATCCCCCAACTAGCGAGTAATTGCTGACTTAGGGTTGTTTTTCCTGCTCCCACTTCTCCACGCAACACATAGAATTCTTGGGGACCCATTGCCTCAATACGGAGAAGTACTTGGGATAATTCTCCAATTTGGGCATGGATGGTTTCTTCTGAAAATGTATGTTCCAGTAAGGATTGCATCGTAAAAAAACGGTTTATCTAGGACTTAGAACCGCTAACGGACAACACATTTCCTCAAGACTTATGCCACCGTGTTGGAAGGTGTTTTTATAGTAGTTTACGTAGTAGTTGTAGTTATTGGGATAAGCGAAAAAGTCGTTTTCAGTGGCAAAAACAAAGGCACTGGATAAATGCTGGGTAGGTAAATATGCATCTACGGGTTTTTTCACTTCAAAGACTTCTTTGGGATTGTAAGTGATATTTTTACCTTGTTTGTAACGCAAATTGCTGTTTACGTTTTTGTCGCCTACTATTTTAATGGGGTCTTTTACGCGGATACTGCCATGATCGGTGGTGATAACTACTTTACATGGTTTGTCTGCCAAGCGTTGCAAGGCATCCCACAGCGGAGAATGCCTGAACCAAGTTGCCATAACGTTGCGATAGGCTGCTTCTTCTTCGGCTAATTCTCGAACGATATTTACATCGGTTCGGGCATGCGAAAAGCTATCCACGAAATTGTAAACCAATACGTTGAGTTTATTTTTTAGCATGTTGGGTATTTGGTCAACCAGGTTTTTACCTCCTTCCAAATTGGTGACCTTGGTATAGCTAAATTTTACATCTCTGCGTAATCGTTTAAGCAAATCTTCTACAAATTCCTTTTCAAATAAGTTCTTACCGCCTTCGTCTTCGTCGTTACTCCATTTATCGGGAAAACGTTTTTCGATTTCCGAAGGTAATAAACCACTGAAAATGGCATTTCTGCAGTATTGGGTAGTGGTTGGTAAAATACTGAAGTACATATCTTCGGAATCCACCCGATAGCGTTCTTGTAAAATGTCTGAAATGGCACGCCATTGATCAAATCGCAGGTTGTCCATCAATACAAAAAACACCGGTAAATGATCGTCTAACAAGGGATTAACGGTTCTGCGAAACAAATTGTGACTCATTATCGGTCCATCATCCCCGGTTTGTTTTAACATGCCGATGTAGTTGTCGGTAACGTACCGACAAAAGTTGCGGTTAGCATCGGACTTTTGGGTTTCGAGAATTTCCCGCATGCTTTCTTCGCCATTGGAATCTAATTCTATTTCCCAGTAAACCAATTTTTTATAAACCTCTTTCCATTCGTTGAAGTTTAGTTTGTCACTTACCGACATGCCAATTTGCATGAATTCGCGCTGGTAACCTTGGGTAGTTTTTTGGGTTACCAATCGTTTTTCATCCAGATTCTTCTTTAACGCCAACAGAATTTGGTTGGGGTGCACGGGTTTGATGAGGTAATCGGCAATTTTGGAACCGATAGCCTCTTCCATGATGTGTTCTTCTTCGTTTTTGGTGATCATAATAACCGGCAAGGAAGGTCTGCGTTGCTTGATCTCTTGCAAGGCTTCCAACCCCGAAATACCGGGCATGTTTTCGTCTAAAAACACTAAATCGTAGTCGGTTTTATTAACTTCCTCGATGGCATCTCTACCGCTGCTCACGCAATGAACTTCGTAGCCTTTCCCCTCTAAAAATAAAACGTGTGGTTTTAATAAATCAATTTCATCATCGGCCCAAAGTATCTGCGGTTTTGTCATAGTTATGTATGTAACGATTTCCTTTCAAAATTCGTGCCTGCATGCCATAAAATGCGTTTAAATATGCAACTTTGTGGATAAAAGTATGAGTTCCCACCACATCGTACGCGATAACCAGGAGTCGGCATTGATTATTGCCAATGGCGAGAGTTGTTCAATGTTGTTATTGGATGAATTAATGGAATGGTGTCCTTATGTTTTGGTATTGGATGGAGCGATGCGGCGGGTTCAAGAAATGGGATTGCGTGCCGATGCATGGTTGGGGGATTTCGATTCGCATCTGCTGGAACAGAATAGTAAATTGCTAGAGGGAGGGGATTCTTCGTTAGTTGCCCTAGATTGGGAGCAACAGTTATTGGCCACCGGCACGGAGAAAATTTTGGCACCGGATCAAGTAAAAACGGATTTAGAGAAGGGCATAGAATTTTTAATTTCTCGTGGACATACATCGGCCAATGTTATTTGGGGAACCGGAAGGAGAATGGATCATACGTTCCAGAATTTGTCGATTTTACCAAAGTACCAAGCGGAGATTTCTGTTTCTATATTGGACGATTATTCTCGAGTATATCCATTGCCCAAACACTTTCGGAAATGGTATCCGGCGGGTACAAATTTATCGTTGATGCCCATCGGAAAGGTGGAAGAAGTCTACAGCGAAAACTTAGATTACCCCTTGCAAGGAATGGATTTGGAGTTGCCCTATCGATCAGGAAGTTCCAATCGAGTTACAGCCGATGGATTTGTTGAAATTCGGTATAATCAAGGACATTTATTGCTTATGGAGTGCTGGGATCGTAAATAACAAACAATGAATAAATTACAATGAAAATACTATCGTATAATGTAAATGGAATTCGAAGTGCTTCGGATAAGGGGTTGGCAGATTACTTGAGCATGGCCAATGCAGATGTGGTTTGTTTTCAAGAGTTGAAGGCGCTTCCCGAGCAAATCAATGAATCGTTATTTACGGATTTGGGTTATCAGTGTTACTGGTATTCGGCTCAGAAAAAAGGGTATTCAGGGGTGGGAATTCTTAGTAAAGAGAAGGCAATTCATGTAGAATACGGTTGCGGGAATGAGGTTTTTGATAACGAAGGGAGAGTAATCCGCGCCGATTTTTCTTGGGGCAGTGTATTGAGTGTGTATTTCCCGAGCGGTACTTCCGGAGATGATCGTCAAGGGGTGAAATATGAATTTTTAGACTTCTTTTTTGATTATGCACAGCAATTGAAGTCGCAATTAGGGCCCGACAAAGTGGTGGTTTGCGGAGATTACAATATTTGCCATCGTGCCATCGACATTCACGATCCGGTTAGCAATAAAAACAGTACCGGTTTTCTTCCTGAAGAGCGTGCATGGATGGATAAATGGTTTGAAAACGGTTGGGTGGATTCATTGAGAACCTTGAATCCTGAACCGCATTTGTACACTTGGTGGAGTTTCCGAGCCAATGCGCGGTCCAAGAATAAAGGTTGGCGTATTGACTATGTAAGTATTTCTTCAGGTCTTTCAGCTTCGTTATTGGCTGCAGGTATTGACGCCGATGCAGTGCACTCCGATCATTGTCCAACCTGGGCCGAATTAGCTATTTAAACTGAAGATAAACAAAGACCGCAAATGATTAATCTGCGGTCTTCGTTTTTTATGGGTATCGATATTTTTCGATCTAAATTTTGTGGCTGCTGGGATTAGAAATTGTATTATTTAGTAATTTCTTTGATAGTTCCTTGGGGAGTAATGATGAGTAAATCGGTTTGTTTTTTAACCTCGGTTTTGGTTTGAACAACTACGGTGTCTTTCAAGCGGTAGCGAACTTGTAAGGTATATGCAAACTGAATGGTGGGTTGTAAAGGCGATGGATTGATTACAGCATCAAAGCCTTTGCTTGGCAACTGATTATAAAACATGGTGTTACGTTGAACGGGTGCGGTAATGGCTCCGCTTGCAGGTGCAGATTCAGATTCATCAATACTGGAAATTGCCAAGGGTTTATAAGGCATGTACTGATCAATGGGATAAAACTCGTAGTTCTTTTCGTTGTATGTGCGGAAACAAGTATCCAAGGAAATCCCCATTTGCTTGGCATTGTTCAAGCGGGTGTTGAGTACTTTTAATGCGCGTTGACGCATGCTTTGTAATGCCATTTCGGTAGAATCTACCTGGTATTCAACTTTGATTAAATCGTAAATTTCGTTTTGAGCGGCAAAGGTGAACAACGCGTCTAAATGGGCAGGATTCTTGAATTTTACGTGTAGGTTTTTTTGCATTTCAAAACCTTTTGGAACTTGCATATAGGTTTTCGAAAAGGTCTTTTTTTCTTTTTCGAAGATGGGCACCAAGGCAATCATGTCGAGGTGAAAATCTTCTTTTTTTAACCCCAATGTTTGCGCAGAAGCAATGAATTTATTGATGCGTTTTTGCATTAAACTGTCCAACTCTTGAACTTTTTTACCTGCTTGATTTACATGGAAAATGGCAACATGAGAATTCGCGGCCGCATTGTACAACACGCTGATATTGAATACTATATCGTTGCCGTCATAATAGGTGCTTACATTGTTTTGAATGGTTTGCATCAAGGATCTTTTATCGGCCGATTGACCATCGCCAAAACTCCATTGGTAGGTAGCGGCATCCACTCTCTTTTTTTCTTTACTTTTATAAACAGCTGCAGCTTTTCCATATTCTGCATCATCTGCATCATAGTATGCTGGCGCTGCTTGGTAGGTAGTGTTGTTTTTAAAACGGTTGTTTTCGTTCCATACTTCATTGCCGGTGGCTTGAGCTTGTAATGGCAAGGCCAATAGGGACAACGAAAAGGCCGTAGCCATGTTTCTAATGGTTGAATTTTTCATATGATTATGGGGCCTTAATACGTTAAGGCAATGAAAGGTAAACGTGGAAAATGAAAATTTATTGGTTCAACTTAATATTCCAAGTTGCCCCAATGTCCTTGTATGCTTAATTTTTTACCATCAAAGGGCTCCACTCTGCCGATAATTTGCGCATCGATATTGAATGATTTTGCAATGTCTATCATGGCTTGTGCGGCATCGGAAGTGGTATAAATTTCCAAACGATGGCCCATGTTGAAGACTTGGAACATTTCTTTCCAATCGGTACCACTTTCCTCTTTTATTAGTTGAAATAGGGGAGGGATGGGTAATAAATTATCTTTTATAACGTGACCTTGTTGCAAAAAATGCAACACTTTGGTTTGTCCGCCACCTGAACAATGAACCATTCCGCTGATTGCGGATTTTAGATGAGTAAAAATCTCTTTTACAAGAGGAGCATAGGTTCGGGTTGGAGATAACACCAATTTACCAGCATTTATGGGGGAGCCTTCTACGGTATCTGTGAAATGTTTAGTGCCACAATATACTACATTTTCGGGCAAGGAATTATCGTATGTTTCGGGGTATTTACTGCGGTAATCAGAAGAAAATACATCATGACGAGCACTGGTTAAACCATTACTTCCCATGCCTCCATTGTATTCGGTTTCGTAGGTTGCCATGCCGTACGATGCAAAACCAACAATAACGTTTCCGGCTCTAATATTTGCGTTATCGATAATATCGGTTCGTTGCGCTTTAGCGATTAATGTTGAATCAACGATTATGGTTTTTACCAAGTCGCCCACATCGGCTGTTTCTCCGCCTGTAGTAAAAATTTCAATGCCGTGATTGCGCATGTTTTGGCAGAATGCTTCCGTGCCGTTAATGATCTCGGCAATTACCTCCCCAGGAATGAGTTGTTTATTTCTGCCGATGGTGGAAGAAAGCATAAACGGTCCAGTAACTCCAGCACAGAGCAAATCGTCCGTATTCATTACGATCGCATCTTGAGCAATGCCGGCCCAAACGGAACTATCGCCGGTTTCTTTCCAATACGCATAAGCCAAGCTACTTTTGGTTCCAGCACCATCGGCATGCATGATTAAACAGCTGTTGGGGTCGTTGCTGAGGATATCGGGTACTACCTTGCAAAAGGCGAGGGGGAAAAGACCTTTATCCACCTTAGCGATGGCTTTATGAACGTCTTCTTTTTGCGATGAAACGCCGCGCTGTGCGTATTTGTCTGTCATGCCGCTACAAAGGTAACACGATTTTTTTGCTCGCAAAATTTGTGGTAGGTTTGTATAGCGTATGAGTCAAGAAAAGCCGTTGATTTTAGTGAGTAACGATGATGGGATAACCGCTCCAGGTATCGCCGCGTTAATTTCCGTAGCCAAGGAATTTGGAGATGTTCTGGTAGTAGCGCCCGATAAGCCACAAAGTGCGATGGGGCATGCTATTACTATCAATCAGCCGATTCGTTTGATCCCAT
This sequence comes from uncultured Flavobacteriaceae bacterium, assembly GCA_964446075.1. Classification (GTDB taxonomy): domain Bacteria; phylum Bacteroidota; class Bacteroidia; order NS11-12g; family UBA955; genus JAGKXC01. Next base: position 9,208 of record CAYUNO010000001.1, read on the forward strand.
CGGATTTGTACGAAGGGGTGGAGGCTTATCAGTGTTCTGGGACGCCTGTGGATTGTGTGAAACTCGCCATCGATAAGATTCTTACTCGGAAGCCATCGTTGATGGTTTCTGGGATTAATCACGGCAGTAATTCTTCTATTAATGTGATTTATTCAGGTACGATGAGTGCCGCGGTGGAAGCGTCCATTGACGGGATGAAGGCCATTGGATTTTCGCTTTGCGATTACAGTTGGAACGCTAATTTTGAGGTTGCTAAGCCGTTTATTCGAAAGATTATCGCAGGCGTATTAGCCAACGATTTACCCTATGGTACCTTGTTGAATGTGAATATTCCGGTGCCCGAAGATGGAGAAATTAAGGGAATAAAAGTGTGTAGACAGGCACAGGCGAAATGGAAAGAGGATTTTGATAAACGCAAAGATCCTTTCGGAAGAGATTATTACTGGATGACGGGTAATTTCGTGAATCTCGATCACGGCGATGATACGGATGAGTGGGCCTTGAAAAATGGATATGTGTCTGTGGTGCCAACCATGTTTGATTTAACGGATCATCAACGAATTGCAACTATAAATCAGTGGGATTTAAATGAACAGTAAAACCATTCTTTGGATGCTTTTGGGCTTAGTGATAGCCTTTGCATTGCCTTTGGGCTTGGGCATTTTAATTGCGTTGGCGCAACAGGTGAAACCGGAAAATTTTTTGTGGGCGGTTGCCAACATGCGTTGGTTTTATAATTCCATCTATCAATTAGCAATCGCGGCAAATATTGGCGTGTTTTTCTTAATCATGCGAGTAGATGAAATAAACTGGCCGTCGGTAGGAGTGAAAATTCCAGGTCATTTATTGGTTTTTTTTGGCCGAGGTTGGTTGATTGCTACCATAGCACATACGGTGTGGGCCGTAATCATCGAACTTGGAAAATGGTCGTCATAGTTCAATAGGCTGTGAAGATATTTTTGGTTGCCGGAGAAGCCAGTGGCGATTTGCATGCTAGTCATGTGGTTAAAGCGCTATGCGCAGCCAAGTTGCCGGATAATCAGAAACTTGAATTGGTAGGTTGGGGGGGCGACAGAATGCAAGCAGCAGGAATGCGTTTGTTGAGTCATTACAAGGACCGAGCCTTCATGGGTCTGGTTGAAGTGATCAAGAACATCCGAACGGTAATGGGATTTTTATCTCAGGCCAAGGAAGATATTCTGCGTGAGCAGCCCGACATATTATTATTGATAGATAATCCAGGCTTCAATTTGCGCTTGGCAGAATTCGCTAAGCATCGAGGTATTAAGGTACACTATTACATTGCCCCCAAAGCATGGGCTTGGAATGAGGGAAGGATTAAAACCATGCGAAAGTGCATCGATGCGTTGTATGTGATTTTCCCCTTCGAGGTGGCGTATTTTGAAAGTAGGGGTATGTCTTGCACCTACGTGGGCAATCCAATTTTCGATGAGATTAACGAGGTTGTTGAGCGATTTCATGAAAACCGCGGTTGGGATGTGGAGTTAGAGGTTATGGTTGAATCACAGGATAGTAAAATAATACTATTGATGCCCGGTTCTCGTAAAAATGAGGTGAGCAAATTATTGCCTGTTTTTATTAAATCGGCAAGAAAATATGATACTTCAGCGAAGTGTTTAGTTGCGGGAGCGCCGGGGTTGGAAGTCGATTTTTATCAAGAGGTACTCAGGCAAGCAGTTGAGCGACAGGAAATTTCTAAGGCCGATGCCGATTCGGTACAAGTGGTTTTCGGCGCTACCTATTCGATGCTCATGCAATTGGGGGATGGCGAGTTAATTGCTCCCATTCGCAGGGAAACCATGGGTAGAGGGTTGGCGTTGGTTGCCAGCGGTACAGCCACGTTGGAAACCGCACTATTGGGCGTTCCTCAGGTGGTAGCTTACCGGTTAAATTCACTTTCATACTGGGTTGCTCAAAAGTTGGTGAAATTGAAATGGGTTTCTTTGGTGAATATTCTATTAAATCGCGGATTGGTGGTAGAACATTTGCAGGAAGTAACGCCTGAGCGTTTGGTATGGTCGATGCAACAATTGGATGCAGATTACAATCCGGCCAATTTTGGAAAAGTCCAAGCCGGCTACCAAGAGTTACGAGATCAGCTAAAGAATCCAGATGGAATTTCTCCGTCAGGAAATCTCGCTAACCTGTTACTTGGTGAGAGTTAGAATTAAATCCGATTAATAGACATTTATTTATCTTTTGGTTTAAGTAGATAAAATACTTGTTTTTGAAAACGTTTGCTACGAGTGGCGCTTTTATATTCTATATAAATTACGTAGTAATCTTCGGGGTATGGAATTCCTTGAAAATCAATGCCATTCCAATGGCCATTTAGTTCAGTACTTGTAAATATACTCTCACCCCATCGATTAAAAATTTGTATCATAGCCTCGTTTACACCGTAAACATGCCATTGATAATTGTCGTTTAATCCATCATTGTTTGGTGTAAATGCAGTTGGTAGAAATATCAAGCAAGTATCAACAAAACAAAGGTCAGAAGTTTTAAAATCCAAGCAACCTGCATCGTTTTTAGCAAAGAGTGTAATGGTATTTTTGCCTGGTTTCAAACTCCAATTTAAGGATTTTGGTTTGTCAATGTTATTAGTAATATCCCATATTGAATCGTTCAATAGCCACTGATATTTAGTTCCCCCGATGGAAATATTATAAACATTTAATGGCAAATCCAAGGTACTATAACAATTTGAAAATCTTGAAGGTGGGAAGGTGAAGCCTGCTATGATTGAACGAAATCCTGGAATGGATATAGTTGTATCACTTGAGCAACCTGTTATTGAGTCAATAGCGAAAACGCGATAAGAGTTTCCAGAAATCCCCCAAAAAGTATCATTTTGAGAAAGAAGATTTGGGTTCCAAAATGTTTTTAAGGGATTGTTATTAATGGATTGCAGTTTAATAAATCCGGAGGCTCCAAAACAGGAGGAATCACTAGTGGTAGCAATAAATTTCAATGGGGGATGAACTATGTATTTAATGTAAGCAGTATCTGGTTGGGAACAACCATCATTGAGAAAAACGGAATAAATAGTATCATTTAAAGCCGTTATATATGATTTTGATCCAGTCTGATTGTGGCTCCAGGAATATGTATAATTACCTGTTCCCCCTTTGCCTTTTGTTTCCAATAGAGTAATATCTCCTTTACATGCGAACTTTGTTTGAAATTTGGCTGAGGCAAACTGGAGGGTATCTCTAATTTGTACGATAATAGAATCTTTTGCAATGCAATTTCCATTGATTGTTTTGTAGAATAATTTTTTTGAACCACTGCCTAAATTAAAGGTAGATAAACTAGAACTTGCTGGGAAATTTGAGGATGAATAATTTCCACCATAAGGTATTGCGAAGGAATCGATTTTAAGAGTATTTAAACAGAATACTGGATTTTTGTCTTTCCATGTAATTTTAGGCATAGAATCAATAGTAACAACGAATGTATTTAAACAACCTTTATCGGATGTATAAAATATATTATATTGATAATTTGGATTAAGAGAAATAGGAGATAAATAGTAAGTACTTGAGACTTTACTAATTCCAGGCCCTGAGTATTTATCATTAAATGCCCAGGATTTTAGAGGGATTTTTGGTGAGTTAACACAAAAGGATGTGTCTTTATAAGTAATTGGTTTATCGAGAATATTAATTATTATATTATCGCTACAAGTATTCTTTTGGTATGAAATTAGGTATAATCCAGGATTTTCATTTTTGGGATAAATGGTAGCATTTTTTACAATACTACCAGACCATATGCCGTTGTAAACAGAAGTTTTGAAGACCGAACTGAGCCGAATTGAATCTTTATCTCCGCAGACTTCAACGGTATCCGAACTTTGAATTTTTGTACTAATAATATGTATTATTTTGGTGTCGGTGCATTTCCCTGAATTGAATATTAGTGTATCAATACCGTCATTGCCATTGGTCCAAGAGCAATCATAGAATGAAGAGAGTGGGTTAGATATACCCTTTCCTTTCCATGAAAAAGAAGTTCCATGTCTTAGGTTAATTAAGGGGTAATTTGTTTGAGAGGGGCAGAGAGTGTCATCTTTACCGGCATAGCATGGCAAAACCGTTAACAGGGTTGTGTCTTTGCAACCACCTGCTGCGTTAAATATTATTGCTTTTGTACCTGGCCCACCCATCACACTTGGATTATACCAACAATAGTATGAATTAATTAATCCAGGGAAGTAATTAGGATAAATCCCTTTAGGTGAAAAACTAAGTGTATCTAAGGTTCTCGATTCACAGGTTGTGTCTCTATCGGGTACTACGGGTTTAGAAACTACTATGGTTTTATTAGAATTACATCCTTTCCAAGAATAGGTTAAAACAAAAGTACCTGCAGAGTCAGGTGTAAAGTTACCGTTTGAACTCACTTTGGGACCTGTCCATGTTCCACCCATCGGTGCATACCAATATAACGGAATTGCTTTTGTACCTGGACAAAAAACATTTTCCAAATTCCACGGTATGGTTACATTAACCAAAACGGTATCAGCACAATCACCAATTTGATACCATACTTTACAAATGCCATAATTTCCTAGGGGTTTGAATTCACCTGTGGTTGTATTTACTATCCCTTTACCATACCATTTTCCACCTGGAGGGTTTGCTTGTAGATTAAAATTATTTCCGTAATAACAGACGTCTGTATCTTTTTGAGCCGAAGGCGGATTGATAACCGTTATGGTTATAGAATCTGAACCTGGAACAGCTACCCCGTCTGAGACTAATAATTTAATTTTAACAGTGTTACTAGGACAAATGCGGTAAGGCATATTTCCTGAAGGATTAAAATTGGTCCATTGAAATTTGTAAGCCGAAGTATTGCCACCAGTGACAACAGAGGATAAGTAGACACAGCCTCCTTTGCAAATAGTGTCTTTATTAATTGATAGTTTAACTTTAATAGGGCAATCATTAATTAAAATACTAAGGCTTGATTTTAGGGGATAAATGGAATCGCAGTAATCTCGATAGCCATGTGTATGCGTTAAAAAGTAGTTGGCATTAGTAGTAATTCCACCATTAATTTTAATAGTAAAATATGTTCCGAAGTCTTTATTAGAATCTGTACAAACAATACTCGTAATGGGGAGTGTTGGAGAGAAAGCTGTATTATTGATGTTAAAAGAATCGACCGCAATTTTCATATTGCTTTTTACTTGCAGTACGGAATCTCCACAGGTAGGTTTGTTAACCCAAGTGAAGTTCGCCGCTGTTGGTTTTTTTATTGTGTTGATGATCTCCGCTTCCCAACCAAAGCAAGCAACGGATTTGTCTGAAATAAAATGTAAGGTTATAAAACTATCAGTAGAACTCACAGTACCTGGGCTTGTGTTACCGCTGTATTTTCCTATTAATGGACTATTGGTATCTTTACCATTAAATATTCTGAGCACATCATTATCTTGCTCAGTACAAAAACTAGAGAATTTTAATGTTATGGAAGTGGCACCGGGTAATGATAGTTTTAGTGTATAGTTTTCATTGTGGTCATAATCGCCTTTTATTTTTCCCTTATCGGAGTCTGTTATTTTCCCCTTGCATATTCTAAAAGAACCATTTTGTTGAGCAACAATGGTTTGGGCATTGAGATTTACGCCTGAAATTAGAATCAGTATGTAAAAGAAAAATCTCAAGGATGCTTTATAATATAAATTGGTTTTGAAATGGCAATATTAGACCACTGATGAGCACGATCTTTTAAACGGATTTTGAATCGAGTTGACTCAATTGGGGCGTTACTTAATCGAAACAGATTTTTAAGGGTAAGTTGAAGGTCACCATTAATTTTAATTTTTTGATGGATTGGCGCCAGCGGTGGAACATGATAATAGTCGGGTTTTTGTAATCGATCATCCCATACTTCCATGGAAAAGGAATCGGCTGATAATTGTCCTAAGTCGCCATCATTATCTGTATATTGAACAATCAGGGTAAGTTCATCCGTAAATTCGCGTACTGTATCCATAGAGTTATCAAGGATTTTAATTTCGGGGATGGTTGAAAGGTTAGGGCTTTTGTCCTTGCAGGATATTAATAAGATGAGTGATATTATTAAAATTAATTTATATAACTCTATAGATGTTCTCATGGCTTTACTGAAATTTAACCGCAAAATATTTTTTCAATGAGAACATAGAAAAATTGTTGGGAAGGGTAACTGTTTGGGAGGCATCTGTAATGCTAATTCGAAACCAAACCACATCATTTTCTTTTGGATTTACCATGGAAATTGTACTTTTCCATTGATATATACAGGGTTTATTAAAAAGACCGGTACCCGATATTGGGGAGATAAGTTCTAGAGGTTGTTCATTTAAAACAGAAAAAGAATCTGGATGAGTACTGTAGTTGAAGGTGCAATTTTTAAATTGTTCGGGACTTGTAAAGTCATCTGAGATTGAAAATAATATTTCTAATATTGTACTATTTGTTGAAGCTAATGCGGGTTCATATATTCCCACTCTATTGAGCATTACATCATTTTGTTTTACTATAACTCCTTGAATTTCTGGAGGGTAATCGTTGTTAACAGGCTTATTTCCATAGGGGTCAATACAACCATCGGAAATCCAGCGACTAATTCGTTGGATATACCTAGATTTCATGGAGTTGTAGTTTGAGTTTGGCTCAACAACCAATGGCATTATTCCACTATTCCCATTTAAATCTTGGGTTAGGCGAGTAACTAAGATACTTTTGTTGGGTTCACCTGGTACAACTCGATATTGAAAACTCTGTTTATTATCGTTTTTTAATGGTTTTTTTAGGACTAAGGACGCATAGCTACTTTCAATTGTACGGAAATCGGGTTCAAAATTACCATCGTGACATCCGGAGTTCGCACAATTGGGTCTAAGAATTTCCTTGTAAATTGAAGCGATGGAATTGGTGTCTAAGTGTAAAGTGTCTGTTAAAACGGTACTATCTTGAACATTTGAGAACGGATTTGGGTCTATAGAGTTATTTGATTCGCAACCAGTTAAAATTAATATTCCAATAAGGATAAACACCCATGAATATTGAAACTTTGATACAGAAATAGGTTTGAACATGGGCTAAATTAAATTCTATCAAATAATGAAATTGCATTTGGGTCTATTGTACCAGAATTTTTTACTTCGTTATAAATTCCAAAGATATCTGCGATTGTAGGCACAATATCAGTAATTCTGCCAATTGGATTTAACTCATTGCCAATAGTATTGTTTTTAGGTACATTTTTTCCAACCATTAGTGACCATACGCGCAATGAGTTTGCATCGCTATGGTCGTATGCGTACCAATTATTTTCATCAAGAATAGGGTTTGGTTTTAAGTTTCTACCGCATTCTGGAGCTACTATAAAAATGGTATTACCACTGAGTTCGGGTATATTATTTTGGATGTATTGGTATAACCAAGCAGTGATATGATCGGCATGATGTAAACTTCTGAGGTAATTAGTAAAGTTAGAATGACAGCCGTCTACGGCCGATAAATTTACAGCAAGCATTTTGGGTTTAAATTCCTTTAGTATTGCTGCGGCATAAGCAATATTAAAGGCATCGCCATTGAGTGAAACTGGGGGCATTTCAATTTGACCCAAATTTTGTTTTAAAAATGTGTTCCGAATAAACTCTTTTATCTGTGTGCGTTCGTCGTCTGTATTTTTTATAGTAGAGACTAAAGATTGTTCTAAAGAAAAACTTCTATCTAAAAATTCCTTCATTTCATAAGCCGGTGCATAATCGGATTGATTATAGGACTTTGCATTCGCTAGAATATTTCTTCCATAGGTGCCAAAAGTTATAGGCGGAATGAACATATTGCCACCATAATCTAAACCATAATCGGGATGGCTTGAGCAGTTTAATAATGGAGTGCTATTACCGAGTGAATTACCAACAAACCAACAGTCCGTTGCCTTGAAGCCTCTGTGTTTTCTTAAATACTCAAAAATTGTAGGTGCAACTGGTCTATTTTTCAATCCTTGGGCTAAGCTCAGACTACCAGTTAATAAAGTATTAAGACCCACATAATGTCCGGCGCTTTGAGCGGTGACTTCAGGAAATAGGGTGCCTTGTTTGGATAACGTTTCTGAAACTAGACGTGGTATTGGTTCTGAACCCGCGGGCATTCCATTAATACTTTGACCATAAACTATTTTTTTTGTTGGAGCCATTCCATTAAACAGGTTGGGCATAATATTTCCTATTGCACCCGAAACACCTTGGCTATCATCTAAATATCGGCCTAAAACACTTTCTTGTTGACGAACACCACCGGCAAACATTACCAATACTACATGGTCTGCTTTTGTTACACCACTTTGAGCAAATAGAGAGTGTTTTGAGGTGAATATCGCGGGAGACATCAATCCACCAACCGTTAATGTAGTTTTTTGAATAAATTGCCTGCGTTTCATCATCTAATTAATAAAATCCATATTCATCGGAGGCGGCAAATGCGGTATAAATCATTTCCACGGTGAGGTTGGGTCTGTTGTTTATGTATTGTACAAACCATTGTTTTTCCGATTCTCCAGGAAATCGCAAATAGAACTTTTTAAATGTATTAGTAACAAATAGAGGAACATCCGCACGCATTTCTTGATTGGTAGGAATAATTACCGATCCTGAATTAAAATAGTTGCTTAATAGCATTTCCTTTCCAACATTTTGATCTCCAATAGAGTAAAGGACATTTTCAGATTGGGCTAATTGGGAAGGAGAAATGGGTTTTTGATGTAGACCGGTAAATAGAATAGAAATATATTCTGCTTGGGATTTTGGTTTGATTTTTTTTGCTTTTACTTCAGTGATTCCTTGATTGGTAATACCATAGGTAATATCTGTTTGTTTTCGGCAAGAGGCTATAGATACCAGTGAAAACAGAGTAATTAAAATTTTAAAATTGCGCATAAATATCAGTACTTAAAATATGGGCTTGAATAAGTGAAATATCCTTATGGGTCAAATAAAGATTGAGCAATTCGAGAAGTTGTGATGAGGGAATTTCTTTGCGAACATATTGATAATGCCACCAATGTATTTGAGCTTCGTAAAAGCCGTAGTAATTCATCAGTGCCTCGATATATTCGTTTTTGTTAGATGCCTTTTGGTTAAAAATAGTTTGAGGTTTGTTTTTGTCGATTATTTCGTATGCTATTTGAAATTCATCAACTGTAGGTTTTCTGTTTAAAATATCATCAAATGTTGCATTAACAAAATTGAAACTGCCCATGTTGATTTTGTCGTAGATACCATTATTAATCATGTAACTACACAGTTTATTATAATTTATTTTATTATGATAAAATGCATAGACAGAGTTTATGATATTCTCATATTTGGCAATTTCATTTAAACCATAATAAACACCAATTGAATCACCATTTAAACGAGAAACATTAATAAAAAAATTCAAATTACCAATTTGTTGATAGATTTCACCATCATCAGCACCTTCTAAAAATCGTAATTTATTTAGATTATATAAACGCATGATATAAGCTTTTCGGTAAGATGAATCACCATCGCGATATTGGGTATCGTTTTGAAGTTTTCGAATTAATCGGAAACGAGAATCAATGCTCAGATTTTCTGCTTTAAGGCTATCGGTAAATTGTTTAATTTCATTTGCAAGTGCTTCTCTACCTAATAAATCAATAAAAAGTCGATTTATATAGTTTTCAATAATGATCGTAGAAACAGTATTGGTATGCGGAGGGTTGTTATTTGGTATGAATTTCTTTTCCTCAATTTTGCATGCTGTTAGTGAAATTCCAATAAAGAATAATAACGATATTAAATATTTGACACGCATTCGACTAAAACAAATATATGTTTTTTGCCGGTTTTAATGATTGAAATAATAAAATGTATTGAAAATGTATGAGACAAGAAAGATTAAAGGCTTACAACGGTCTAACCACAAAGGCCCAAATTTTCATTTTAACATCTACTCCAGCACCGTAATTGGGATTTCGTAAACCTAATGTGATTGAGTTCGTGCTATCCGTTGGGGTGTCAAGAATGTCGATGTATTTATCGTGTATATTTTTGGTTTGGGGTTTAGCGATGAAGGATTGAAAGGTGTCTTGGAAGTTAAATCGGCTAGCCTGACTGGAAGGTAATACAAATAAGTCAACGGAAGAAGTGCCCGTATTTACTAGGTTTAATGCACCCAATAGTCCCCAAGCGTATGCCACAAAAGGATCTTTGGTTAATTTTTGTGCCGCGGCGGGTACAACTACTTTTGCAAGTTCGGCCACAGGTTCTGGACCTGCGCCCATCCAATAGGCCCAATAAACCGTTCTGGGTGGGAGTTTAAAAGTTCTAGTAATTACCGATTTATTGGAAATCCATGCGGTGCTCCGCGCACCCAAACGAAAGGTCTCTTCAACGATTTCAAAAGGAATTACATTATCGTTGTATAAAAGTGCGGGTTCGGGCTCTGGCTCGCAACTACTTAATATTACTAAGAAGGTTGCAACTGCCGATAGACTTAATAATCGGCGTAAAGAATCGCTTAATTTATTCCATCCCATCATAAGCACTCGTTAACTTTATAGGTGAATCCGGTATGGGTCATTAGGGTAGAATTATTTTTTAGGTACCGCGCTTCATAACCAACCGGCACACAGCCATTTCTATGATTGAATTGGCTGCCTTCGTTCATGTATTTGTAAACGTCGTCCAAGGTTTTTAACATAACCGTGGGTCCTGGTGCGGCTTCTACGGTTAATTGAATATCTGAAACTATTTGTTTTTGACTAGCGGTTAAACTGCCCGACATTCCCTTCAATACCAATTCCACACAGGCTTTTACTTCCCGTTGGCTGTAAGAGGAAACTACTCTGGCTAAAGCCACTCTGCCGTAGGATACGCTGGAAACATAGGCGGGCGGATTATCGTCTGAAATCAGTCGTTTCAAGTCCGAAACATTCACATTTGCCCCAAAAAATCCGGCGGGATTGCTGGGGTATTCTACGTTTACGTTGAAGTAAATATTCTTTACCATCATATACAGGGTGGTAAAACCGGTAGTATTAATTTTTTGGAATTTCGTGGATAATCCCCCAGCCAGGAATCCGAAATTCAGTCCAAGGTCCATGAGCGCTTGGTTTTCGGAATAGGTAATTTGTACATTTTGGTAGGTGTAGGTGGGTGGCATGAACCAAAAGAGTTTGGAGATATCGTCAAATTCTGTTTGGTAATTGGCGTTGGAGGGCGAGGGCAAGTTAAAGCTGGTGGAGCCTTGGGTACCTTGAACGGTGTAGTTCAGTGGGTCACGGGGGAAATTGCCAAGGGAAACCAATCTTCCGTTTTCACGGAGGTATTTGCTCTGAACGATATTTCCAGGCCAGATATCCGCTTTATCCTCAGAATAGAAGTAATCGAAGGAGTTAATGCGTTGAATACGGTCTACTGTATAGGTTGTACATTTGGTTTGCGTGCCGTTGATTAATAGATCTTCTAGAATGGTATCTCGAAATTTAACGGAGTTCTGGGGTGATGGAGGTGGAAGGGGCGATTCGTCTACTGCTGCATTGATGTTGTCTACAGGTTTAATGGATCCTTCTTTTTTACAAGACGAAACATAGAAACCACCTAGAAAAATGCAAAATACGTAGATATTTCTTTTGCCAAATTGAAAGAAATTATTCCTGTTGAATTTGCACATGATAAATGGTAATTAAAGTAGTATTTGTAAAGGTATTTTGAAATTTTTTATCCGCCAACTTTTCTATTATAATTGAAGTGATTTTTAAACATAAAATTTTGTAGTAATTGCGGAACAGAATTGCTGCCTAATGCTAATTTCTGTCCCTCTTGTGGAAATAAAATAATTCGTAATGGATCTCCTTGGAAAACCAACAATTAGCAGCCGGTGTGATATTGATTTGGTACATATATATTAATTTTGAAAAGCTATGAAATTCAATTTGTTGTATCGTATAAGCAAACTAGGGTTATTGCTGGGTTTGTTGATTTTAACAAGTAATACCAACGCCTCCCACATGATGGGGGCGGATATGAGTTATCAATGTTTGGGCGGCGGTAAATATAAAATAATTGCCAAGGTTTATCGAGATTGCAGAGGTGTTCCATTTAATAGGCCAACATTTGGTGTTTATGCAGGGAAAAATAGGGATAATGGATGTGGCAGTGGGACTTTAACAATCAATCGTGTAAGCATTTCCGATGTATCACAACTTTGTAGTTCGGCGACACCGGCTTGCGATAGTAATAAATCCAATACAGGCAATGGAGTTGAAATGCACGTTTATGAGGCTATCGTTGATTTTAATACATCGCCATTGGTTGATTTTGTTGGCAAATCTTCTTGTTGCGAAGTGACCTTTTATTTAGGGCAGTGTTGTAGAAATGGGGCCATTACTACAGGGGCAGCGAACGATGATTTCTATACTACAACCACCATAAATATTTGTAATTCCTTAAGTCTTTGTAATAATAGTCCAGAATTTTCTAATCGACCAATTTTCTATGCTTGTTGCAATCAACCCTATCGTTTTAACCATGGATTAACTGATAATACGCCTGGGGATTCTATTTCATTTCGATTGGTTTCGGGTATTCGATCTTTTCCCAGCACATCGGTTAATTATGCATCGCCTTTTAGTTATAAATATCCTGTGACTCCCTATTGTGGGAGTGCTACTATCACTTGTGTGCCCGATCCAAGTAAAAGGATTCCGGTTGGATTCTATTTCGATGGAGTTTCGGGCGATATGGTTTTTACACCTTCGAAGTGCGATGAGGTGGCGATAATTGTGGTGGAAGCCATAGAATACAAAAGAGTAGGAGGGGTAATGCTTGAAATGGGAAGTGTTCGTCGCGATATGCAGTTGATTGTTGAGAATTGTGCTAGTAATATGGTCCCGGAGATTAAAGGGTCGGATTCATTGTGTGTTGCTGAGGGTGACACAGTTTGCTTTGATGTTCAAGCTTTTGATACTATACAAACAGGACAAACCATTGGAGATTTAGTAGATTTGACATGGAATGCAGGAATTCCTGGAGCCACGTTTAAACCTATTTCAACGGGTAAAAATCCGGTTTCTAGGTTTTGTTGGACCGTGCCTAAAGGTGCTAGTAGTACTATGCCTTACACGTTTTCAGTGAAGGCGATGGATGATAATTGTCCGCGTAGAGCTATGGCATATAAAGGTTTTGTCATTAAAGTTGGTAAGTGTAGTGCTTTAGGAACTAACAAGACTCCTGCAAATTTTGCTGGAACTATATTCCCTAACCCAGTTCGCGTGGGAGAGGTAGTAACGGTTGAAAGTAGATTGCGAGTGGGTATGTGGGAATTGAGTACGGCGAACGGGGTCATAGTGTGTTCAGGTAAACTATTAGATCAACAATTTATCGTTCCTCCAAGTATCCCAGCAGGTATGTATATAATGCGGTTAGTTTCGGTTAACGAGACAGAAGACAAAGAAATCAATAGTGCATTTACTAACAGGGCAGGTTATTTTGAAGCCATTTATCGATTGATAATTAGCGAGTAAAATCTGGGGCGCAATAAACCATCGATGGAAATTTACTAGTGTGGTTTGGCTCTCTTATTGGTTTGGTTTTTAATCTCGTAGTAAGCACCTAGAATTAGAAAATCTCGGCCTGTTTCGTCGTTGATTTTGTAATCGAATTGATGCAAGTATCCCAATTGGATGGAGGTTTCTAAGCTGGGCTTGAAATTAAATGCAAATTGGAGTCGGTTACGCTCAAAGTAAGGTTCTCTATTGGTAAAGAAAATTTCATTACTTGCACTTAACTGAAATGGTTTGTATGAATTTTGCACTTTGCCAAAGGAGTAGGCAACGCCTAGACGATAACGAAAGCGATTTCTAAATCCGAAGCTGGTCCAACGAAATTCGGATCGATACCGTTGTTCAATGTTTATGTTACCGATGGTTTGATAAACCGTTGCTTGAGGCCAAAGTCGGATTTCATCGTTATTCTTTGGGACAATAAAATTTCCTCCTTCGTTGTAGGTTTGATAGCTGCCTGAGCCTAAGGTAAACATCAGATTTTTATCGGCTTTGTAATTTACACCGGCTTTGTATTCGTAGTAATGAAAATGATTGTAAAATTTTAAGGATCGCAATTGACTTTCTGCAAAGAAACTGAGTTTGTTGGAATGGCTATATTTCACGTTGAGTAGGTTCCACGATCCTAGGCCGGCAGTTTGTGCAATCCCGTGAGTGTTTGTTAGGAACAGAAATATTCCACTGAGAGCGAATCGAAACATTTAACTTATAATTTGGTGAAATTGTTCTTTTCTACTACAGTGATAGCTTTTTGAAAAATTAGTGCATTGGGGATGGTGATAATAGCCCCTTCTTGGGTTCGTAAATGAATAAAGAAGTAGGTTAAATCCGTTACTTCTCCTTCAAACGGACAATCTTTGTCCAATACTTTTACGGTATCTCCAATTTTTACTGGATGATTGAAAAACAGCAGAAGGCTTGAAGTTATGTTGGATAATAGCGACCATTGGGCAAAAAAGGCAATGCCTAGCGCGGTTAATATGGTGCCTACGAATACAGCGATTTCGTTTTGTTTGAGTCCCCAAATTGCCGAGAGAATCACGATTGCAGTTAGGAAAGTTAATAAATGAACTGCTTTAATGATCATTTTTCTTCTTCCCCGTTGCAAATGGGTTTGCTTCAGTGAATTATTGATAAATACTCTGGTGATGGAGTGTGTAATTACATATCCGATGATAACAGCGATAGATTCAATGATTTGTATTTGATAGTTTTCCATGTTGGAATCGGTATTTTATTATCAATTTCTGATTATCGCTGATTTAGGGCGATGCAGTAGGTTCAATATACGAATCTAACGGGGAAATGGATTACGAGTATTTGGAAATAATCATAAGTAGATTGAATTGGCCGAGTATTGAGGCAGGTAAGGACATTTAAATTAAACAATCCTGATGGACGCAACTAGGTATTTCGATTATTGATATTGGAATAAAGTTAGGATTTCGTAATTTCGCTGCATCATCAAGAGCACAAAAGTGCACCAACCGGGTTACGCTTACCACGGTGGTAAAACGATGAGGACCACTATGTCAAAAACAAAGTTTTATGCAAATAATTATCATTTTTAGAGAAGGCGATCGCGAGCGATTCGCCGAATTTCATCAGGGTTTCCTGAATTTGGATCATTCGTCGTTAATCGACCGTTACAACCGCAACCAGAAATTGGGTATTGTAGGAGTACATGCGCAAGGGATTATGCTATTGGCGCTGCATCATCGGTTTGTTCAGGTATTTGGCAAATCACCCATTGAGTGGACGAACAACTGTCTCTTGGGATTAACCAATCCCATTCAAATGAAAGGTGAAACGTGGGAGTTCGTTGATTAATGCTTTGCTATTATCCCCGCATTTTGAAAGTTTCACTTTTGATTTGCGGGGATAATTTGATTTATTACCGCAAAATGGAAAATAATTATATATATTTGCGATAATGACAAGTGATTTTGTTGATCGACAAGCATTAGCCGAATTAGAGAAATTATTACAGCAATTTCCGGTTGTGGTAATCGTTGGTGCTCGTCAGATTGGTAAAACAACATTAGCACAGAAATTGGCAGAAACCATTAATAAGGAGAGTGTCTACCTGGATTTAGAACTGCCATCGGATAAGAATAAGTTACAGAATGCGGAGTTGTATTTTTCTTATAATCGGAGTAAATGTATTATTTTGGATGAGGTTCAGCGCGACAAGCAGTTATTCCCTTTGCTTCGATCCATGGTGGATCAAGATCGATCTCCGGCAAGATTTATTTTATTGGGTTCCGCATCGCCCGAATTGATACGTGATAGCTCAGAAACGTTGGCAGGACGAGTGGCATATTATGAACTATTTCCTTTTAACTTGACGGAGGTTGGGAAAAATAAGTTCAATGATTTATGGTTGACTGGAGGATTCCCAGATTCTTTTTTGGCAAAAACTCAGGAATTCTCATGGAGTTGGCGGCAGAATTTTATTCGAAGTTATTTAGAAAGAGATTTACCGATGTTGGGATTGAATGCTAATCCAATATCGCTGCGGCGTTTATGGGAAATAATCGCCCACCAGAATGGTCAATTATTGAATATTAATTCAATTTCACGTTCTTTAGGGATATCAGCACCAACGGTAAGACACTACATTGATTTCATGGAATCGGCATTTTTAATTCGTGTTGTTAAGCCTTATTTCACGAACAGTAAAAAGCGATTGGTGAAATCACCCAAGATTTATCTAATGGATACTGGGATTTTGCATACATTATTGGAGATTCCAACGTATGAAAAATTATTGGGCAACACGGCGGCTGGGAGCTCGTTCGAGAATTTTGTTTTAAATCAGCTACTTACCTTGGTGGATACAAGCAGTGTGTATTTCTACAGAACGGCCGATGGTACGGAAATGGATTTCGTCATTACTAAAGGAGGTAGTCCATATATTTCGATAGAGGTTAAGTTGAGCAGTGAGCCATCAACCACGAAATCATTCACCCATGCAGTGGCAGATTTAAGAACCAAACATAATTTTATTGTTGCGCCCATCGCCTTGGGATACCCAATCAATGAGTCAACTATGATTGTTTCGGTAGCTGAAATGATGGAAATGGTTACGTCGCTATTAATGGATTGATTAAATATTTGTTTGTAGTTTCAGTTAATTACAATTTGTAATCATTTCGCACTCTTTCTACTTTGGGCCTCTCGGTTTAAATCGTATACTATTATCGTTGAAGCCAGGAGCGATTTATATTTTCTTAAATGGGGTAGTAATTGTAGATAATTTACACAAGCGTTAACCGCATTAAAAAAGGCCTCAGATTTCTCTGAGGCCTTGATTTCATTGGGTGGAGAATGCCGGAGTCGAACCGGCGACCTCTTGCATGCCATGCAAGCGCTCTAGCCAGCTGAGCTAATCCCCCAATTGGACTGCAAAAATAGGGAAATTCGAGGATTCTTCAAAATTAGCAGCAGCCTCTACTTGGCTAGTCCTTCTTTTTGGGTCTTATCAAGCTGTCTTTGGGATATAGGTGTGTCATGGAGTCCATGACGCCTTTTGCCCATAAAATCAGCGATTGTTTATCTTCTGGAGCCAATTTTGCATCTTCGTGCATAAGGGTATAGGAAAACATCGGCATTTCATCTTCTTCGATTACCTCTACCAATTCTTCCATTTTGTGGTATTGTTTCCATGGACGATACAGGGTAAATTCATCGAAATTCAAATGTTCTTTACCTTCCTCCACGTGGTTTTCGATCCACATACCAAAGGGTTGATAGTGGGTGTACCATGGATAGGTGGTAGTATTACTGTGGCAATCGTTACAAGCGTGATCTAATAATTGACTTACCCGGTAAGAAGTGGGAAAGGCTTTAGAGATGTGATATTGCTTATTCCCAGAATTGTTGGGTGTAACTTTCACCCATTGTATACTAACTAAGGTGATGGCGATTACCGTAGCAGAAATCCAGGTTATTTTCTTTTTATTGATGGCCATAGCGCCGCAAAGGTACAACTAACTAAAACCAAGGAATGAAGCGCGGTGTTGTTTTTTTGTAATCGGTGTATTGCGGATATTTAGAGGTTGAGATATCCTCGGAGAAATTTGAACTTCCTCGAAAAAGAAATAGGAGTAAAATGGCGCCAGAAATGCTCCAATTTAACCATTCTCCGGTTGCGGATACGCTGAATAAGTAAAACGACAGCCAAATAGCTTGTTCTGCAGCGTAGTTGGGATGCCGCATTTTAGCCCATAATCCGGTATGCGTAAATCCTTTTCCATAAAATTCGCCCAGTGCTTCACCGGAATTTTTACGTCGATATTTTTCAGTTTGATAATTGTACTGTTGTTGATCGGCAATTGTTTCCATTGTTAAAAATCCAAGAAACAAAGCGGTTGCCGTATAATCGAGCCATCACAAGGGGGCATCATTGCCTCGCCATGCTTCCAAAATCGGCAAGGTAAACAAGAAAATCAACGCGTTCTGATACAAGCAAATGAAGAACAAATTAAAAAGCATCCACCGACCTTTCCCTTGAAATTCGGGCTTAGCTCTCAATACGCTCCAACGGTAATCTTCTTCCCCTTTCCAAGGCAGTAAGCTGTAGCCGCCTCTTCGTGAAAAATTGTACGTAAGTCGAAGTCCCCATACCGTAACCAATACAGACATAAGTACCATTCGAGGCTCAAAATCGGAATAAAACGTAAAGTGCCAAACGTAGGCGATGGGAATTATGCTCCATAATTTGTCAACTTGGGAGTTGTTATTGGTAATTTCACCGATAATAAAACAGGCCATGGCTACTCCAAATACAATCCAGAGCACGGAGTTTAAGGCCGATTCTTGGTTGTGGGTTAAGGAAATATTTGCCGATGCAACGGCTGCCACGAGGATGGATAGTGTGATAACTAAAAAGAGGGTAGTCCGAATCATAAATCGCAAATAATGAATTTGTTAGGAAGAATCAAAATTTGCGTAAATTTTACAGTAACAAAACAGGCCACTTTCTAAAGAAAGCAGCCTGTTCGTTGGATTGTTCTTTATGTTGAGCTGCTGAGGAGCTACCATTGCAGTTCAACGGCTATAATTTTGATTGTATTGTTACAATAGGGTAGTTGGACAAACGTATTCGGTGATGGGAAATGCGGAATTTTCCTTGATTTTATTGAATCCGCCAGCTACGTCAATGAGGTTGTTGTATCCTCGGGCTTTCAGGATTGAAATAAAAATCATGGAGCGGTATCCTCCCGCACAATGCACGTAATAGGTTTTTCTGGGGTCGATTTGGGTCATGCTATCGTTAACATAATCCAAAGGTCCGTTCAAGGCACCTATAATATGTTGGGATCCATATTCGCTGGCTTTTCGTACATCGAAAATCAAGGTTTGGGGATGTTGCCGTACAATTTCGGCCAGTTGATTTACCGATATGGATTGTATGGTATCGATGGGTTTTCCCGCATCGGTCCAAGCGTTAAATCCGCCTGAAAGTACCCCCAAGGCGTTATCGTAGCCAACGCGAGCCAATCGGGTTACCACTTCTTCTTCTCTTCCTTCATCGGTAATGAGTAAAATAGCCTGCTTAACATCGGGTACCAAGGAGCCTACCCACGGAGCAAAATTGCCATCGATGCCAATATTGATGGATCCAGGAATGAATCCTTTGGCAAAGATTTGCGCTTCGCGGGTATCGATGATTAGAGCATCCGATTCTTCCGCGGCTGCTTCAAAGGCATCAATGCTAAGGTGTTGGGTACCTGTTTTCATTACGTCGTTGATGCTGGCATATCCTTGAATATTCATTAGTACATTCTGTGGAAAATAGCCGGGAGGTGGGGTTAGTCCGTCTAACAATTCCGCAATAAAGGTTTCTTTATCTAGTCCTTCGCGCAAGGCGTAGTTGGATTGTTTTTGATTGCCTAAGGTATCTGTGGTTTCCTTGCTCATGTTTTTACCGCATGCGGAGCCTGCTCCGTGACCGGGGTATACGATGATATGATCGTCTAGAGGCATGATTTTATTGCGCAAGGAATCGTACAGGTGGGCGGCAAGTTTTTCTTGAGTTAGTTCGGCGATTACTTTTTGTGCTAAATCGGGTCTACCTACATCGCCAATGAATAAGGTATCTCCGGTAAATAGGCTGTGGGTAATCCCTTGCTCATCATACAATAAGAAGCAAGAACTTTCCATGGTATGTCCAGGAGTGTGTATTACTTGAATTTTTACGTTGCCAATGTTGAAGGTCTCTCCATCGGTTGCGGTATGTGCTTCGAAAGCGGGTTTAGCGGTTGGACCGTACACAATGGTTGCGCCGGTTGCCTTGGCTAAATCTAAATGCCCACTCACAAAATCGGCGTGGAAATGGGTCTCGAAAATGTACTTGATTTTAACTCCGTCCTTGTTAGCCCTATCCACATAGGGTTGGATTTCGCGCAGCGGGTCTACGATGGCGGCTTCGCCGTTGGAGGTGATGTAATAAGCCCCGTGGGCTAGGCATCCGGTGTAAATTTGTTCTACTTGCATGGCAGATAATTTTAATTGTATTACAAAGTTGGATGGATAAGATGTCAATAACAGTGACGAAAATCACATTTTGAAAATCGGATGGAACGAGTATCTTCGTTTGTAGGAATTCGTTGTAACTAGTAGATTTTTTTATTGGTTGCTTCCTTTTATGGCCAGAACAAGGAAATATCTTCAGTGGAAAATTGCGCAATCGGCGGAGCTTCGGTGGTGGAAGAATTATTTGAAGGACAAGGACCCGGACGATTATAAAAAAGAAAAATTGGCGTATTGGAAGAAGGTACTAGCTCCCTTGGATTCCCTTGTTTCAAACATCGAAGGATTGGATGTTTTGGATGCCGGTTGCGGTCCGGCCGGGATTTTCATGGCCCTAGACTCGGCACGAGTTGATGCGGTGGATCCGCTATTGGAAGAATACCATCACAAGTTAAAACACTTCGACAAAGGGGATTATCCTTGGGTTCGGTTTTTTGAATCGCCCTTAGAAACCTTTGATTTGCAAAAACAGTACGATATCGTTTTTTGCATGAATGTAATTAATCATGTGGCCGATATAGCCTTGTGTTATCAGAAATTATCGGAATGGATACGTCCTGGGGGTAGATTGGTAATCAGTATCGACGCCCATACTATTCCGGGATTAAAGCATGTATTTCGATGGTTGCCTGGGGACATTTTGCATCCACATCAATTTGATTTACAAGATTATAGAGATTTCCTGGGGGCGAATCAATTGGTGTTACAACAGGAGGAAACGCTCAACCACGGATTGCTGTTTAATCATGTGTTGCAAATTGCTCAAAAACACGGGTGATGTTGTGGTTTAACAGGTTCTGGGTGTTTTGCAGGGTTTTGGTGGTTAGCAAATTTTTAGGGGTGCGCGCTGCGGTGGTGCTATTGGGCACCATGGGTTCAATGGTACAGGCGCAGTATGCATTAGAATTTGCCACGATTTCAGGCAAGATGTTGGCCCATTCGGTCTATAACACCAATTTAAATGGTAGGCGTTCATTGGGGTTGCAAGCCACAGCCATTTGGTTATTGCCTTCGGATACGGGAGGGTTTATTTCACGATCCCAGAAACATCGGTATGTGGGAGTTTCCCTGTTGTCCATGGATATGGGAGATGGATTAATGAACACCATTGTAAATGGCCCAAAAGCCGTGGCTCCCATGGGGTCAGGTCATGGTGCGATGGCAGTTTCGGGGGCTAGGTTAGTGATGCCACCCGTTTTAGGATTCAATGCTCTGCAAATGCAATGGGGTTTTGGCCTGTTGTATTTAACTAAATTTTATGATTCTGTATCCAATCCCCTGAATTTGGCGATGAGTTCTGCATTGAATTTTGCGGCGCAGTTGAAGGTGCAGGCGGTTCGACATATATCTCCTCAAAGTACTGTTAGCGTTGGGATAGAAATGTTCCATACGTCGAATTCAAATTGGCAAAAACCCAATGTGGGATTGAATTACGCGCAGTTGAGTTTGGGTTGGGTACATCGATTTCATCCAGGTAAACACTTGGATAAAGATCCTTGTTTTTGGAAGGGGGAGTCGATAAAGCAATTATCGGTTCCATATCAAATATCCACGCGCTATGCCTATCGAAAATACCGCAGAGATTTTCCGGTGTATTATTCTGTATTCATTGCCGAAGGAAGTTGGGGTTTGCCCAATTCGTATCGATTAACGGAATTGAGATCGAATCCGAAAGATGCAAAACTGGATGAAACGGAATTGGCGACTTCCAAGCAGGGTATGATTCCCCAAAAGTTGGGGATAGGAATGCCAAGAGGAGAATGGCGTTTCGGAGTGAATGTATTTTACGAAACTGCGGCGGTGGGTAAGGAT
>CAYUNO010000002.1:0-20706 GCA_964446075.1 uncultured Flavobacteriaceae bacterium
TTTACTTTTTCAGTAGGGAAGGATAGTTGTGAAGGGAGTAACAAGGTTACCTTTACTAACACGTCAACCACCAATTATGGAGGAATAAAATACACTTGGTTTTTTGGGGATGGTCAGCAGGATACGGGTAGAAATGCAACCCATGTTTATAATAAAGGGGGTAGTTTTATCGTAACCTTAACTGCTAATCCTGCGAATAATTGCATAGATAACTATGCCAATCCCAAGCAGGTGTTTATTGTACCTCGACCTGTTGCTATTCCTTTTGAAAAGACTAACGATACCATTCAGTGCTTCGAGGGACATATATTCCGTTTGGATGATAAAACAACTTTAGCGAAGATTCCTAAATGTGCCTATATCCGAACATGGTATTTCACGGCTAGCGATAGTGCAACTATTCCCAATCCCGTGAAGGTCTTTACAAAAGCAGGGAAGTATCGTGTATTTTATAAAGCTGAAACGTTGTATGACAATAATAGAACGGGTTGCATAGACACAACCTCTATGGTGTTAGAAGTGGTTCCTAGTCCTTCCAGTGGAGTATCAATCAATGATAGTATTCAGTGTTTAAATGGGAACAACTTTACATTCGATAATCGATTTCCCGGATTGGTAACATTCAGTTGGGATTTTGGAGGTGGTAATGTTGTGTCAACCAAAACAGCCTCTAAATCTTACACTGCCGTAGGAACCTATCCCGTAATTCATGAAGCATTTTCTAACATCGGTTGTAATAGTAAGGATACCGTTTTTGTTGTAGTTAAAGCAAATGTGAACCCTACTTTCACCGGTCTCCCTGCCAAAGTTTGTCAAGGATCTCCAGCAATTTCACTTTCACCAGTAAATCCCAACGGAAAGTTTTTTGGTGCAAATTTTGGCGGTACGAATACGTTTTTACCAACGGGTATCGGTAACATTAAAATTAAGTACGTTGTTACGGATTCATTCTGTCCAGATTCTTCTGAACAAACAATCAATATTTCTCCAGCGCCTAAATTGAATTTAGGAAGAGATACCACATTGTGTGATGGCAATTCGATGGATATTACTATAACCAATCCTGGTAATATTACTTGGTACGATGGTAATACCAGCAGAACAAGAACATTTTTTGCTGCTTCTACATATTGGGCTGAAGTGGATGATAACGGTTGTAAAGCCAGTGATACCATTAAAATTTTTGAAGAGGTATCGCCACAAGTTACATTACCCGCAGATACCTTGCTTTGTGCAGGGGCTTTGTTGAAATTATCGGTTCCTCCATTTAGTGGGAATATTATTTGGAGCAACGGCAGCAAGGATACTGCCATTTATGTGAGTTCGGCTGGCTTATACCGTGTAACACTAACCAATAAATGTGGAACGGCTACTGATGAGATTTATATCAACGTAACCTCCGGTTTTTGTGATGTCTTTTTACCTAATGCATTTACTCCAAATGGCGATGGTAGAAACGATTTTTTTGAAATTACCGGTAAAGGGTTGATTCCAACTTGGTTGGTAATTTATAATCGTTGGGGTGAGATTATTTACGATTCTCATACTACTGGGGTGCACAATCGATGGGATGGACGCTATCAAGGCGAAATTGTTCAAGAAGGCTTATATACCTACTTATTCCGTTATGAAAACAAAACGGGTAATCGTATTCGCAGGAATACTATCAAAGAAGCCGTAATGGTTTTGCGATAATTCTCAATTGAGAATAACTTGTGCTTTCCCAGGTGAAATTTTGACTCTAATTTTGCGGTAGCATGCAACATCAACCTGCAACTATCGATCAAGCTAAGCAATTAGGATTATTGGAAGAAGAATACCACAAGATTTGCGATATTCTAGGAAGACAACCCAACTTTACAGAAATTTCTGTTTTCTCCGTTATGTGGAGCGAACATTGCAGTTATAAAAACTCCATCGTTTGGCTAAAGACGTTACCAAAAGAAGGTTCAAAAATGTTAGCTGAGGCGGGCGAAGAGAATGCTGGATTGGTTGATATTGGCGGAGGATTGGCCTGTTGTTTTAAAATTGAAAGCCATAACCATCCAAGTGCTATCGAGCCCTATCAAGGAGCCGCAACCGGAGTTGGTGGAATTAACCGAGATATTTTTTCTATGGGTGCTAGGCCTATCGCGCAGTTAAATTCATTGCGTTTTGGTAATATTCATACCGATCGTACCAAATGGTTGGTTAAAGGAGTAGTAAAAGGCATTGGCGATTACGGAAATGCCTTCGGAATCCCAACCGTTGGGGGCGAAGTGTATTTCGATGATTGTTATGAACAGAACAATCTGGTAAATGCCATGAGTGTTGGTATCGTAGAAGTTGGGAAAAGTGTATCGGCAGCGGCAGGACCGGCTGGTAACCCCGTTTACATTTTTGGATCGGCTACAGGCAAGGATGGGATTCACGGTGCCGCTTTTGCATCTAAAGACATGAGCGAAGACAGCATTAATGATTTGCCATCGGTTCAGGTTGGAGATCCTTTTTGGGAAAAGTTAATTTTGGAAGCAACCATGGAAATTATCGAAACCGGTGCCGTGGTTGGAATGCAGGACATGGGTGCAGCGGGTATTACCTGTTCTACCAGTGAGATGAGTGCTAAAACTGGCGTCGGTATGGATGTTTGGTTGGATAAAGTTCCTATGAGACAAGCTGATATGAAATCTTGGGAATTGCTATTGAGTGAAAGCCAAGAACGTATGTTGGTGGTGGTTGAAAAAGGGAAAGAGAAATTGGTGGAGAAGGTGTTTGAAAAGTGGGATCTTACCTATGCACAAATCGCCATAGTTACTGATACGGGTAGAGTGCGATACTTCATGGGAGATGTACTTGAAGCCGATATCCCAGCAGAATCGTTGGTTTTAGGAGGTGGTGCTCCGGTGTACCACAGAACTTGGAAAGAGCCCCAATATTTTAAAGAAATAGAGAAGTTCAATCTGTCTGATATTTCCGATATTTCCCTTGCTGAGGCGAAAGAAGTTGCCATGCAGATTACTTCACTGCCTAATATAGCTAGTAAAAAATGGATTTATAGGCAATATGATTCCATGGTAGGAACCATAAATGAATCAACCAATTTACCATCGGATGCTGCGGTAGTTAAAATTTTGGATACCGAAAAGAGTTTAGCATTAACCGTGGATTGTAACTCCCGCTATATTTACGCAGATCCTTCCAAAGGAACCCAAATTGCAGTGGCGGAAGCAGCAAGAAATATTCGCTGCAGCGGGGGCGTTCCAACGGCTATTACCAATTGCTTGAATTTTGGTAATCCGTACAACGAAGAAGTATATTATCAGTTTAAAAATGCTATTGAAGGTATGGGCGTTGCATGTAGGAAATTCGATACTCCTGTTACGGGAGGAAACGTCAGTTTCTATAACCAAAGTACCTCGGGTTTAGCGGTATATCCAACACCAACCATTGGAATGGTGGGAATTATTGAATCTCCCAAACATAGATTATCTATTCCTTTCAAAACCGAAGGGGCAGCTATCGTTTTGTTAGGCAAGCCAGAAAACGACTTGGGTAGCTCACAATATTTAGCAAAGTTGAAAAATGTAGAATATTCACCTTGTCCATCGTTTGACATAGAAGCTGAATACAATTTACATCAAGTTCTAGGCGATTTAGCTGGTACAGGGGTAGTAGAATCTGTGCATGATATCAGCGAAGGCGGCTTGTTTGTGGCTTGTATGGAAAGTGCTATGTCCGGAAATTTAGGGTTCGATATCTGTACCGATAAGCAATACCGCTTGGATGCATACCTCTTTGGTGAATCTCAGAGTAGGGTAGTAGTGAGTTTAGCTTCCGGGAAAATGGCTGATTTAGAATCCATTTGCAAAAAACATGGAGTGGATATGCTGCGCATCGGAACAGTAACTACGTCGGATTCAGTTATTGTTAATGGGGAATCTTGGGGCAGTGTTAGTGGTTTCGCCGATGGCTATAATCACTACATTGGCGCTACTTTAGAATCTTAATCTTTTTTGTAACTTCCCGGTTTATAATCCGGTTATGATAAAAGCAGTGCCCAATTCGTTGAGTTTTTGGGGTAAGTCCTATTTTGAAGATACCGATTGGTTGATTGTTGGTGGCGGGTTAGTAGGCTTACAATGTGCTGCTGAAATTAAATTAGCGTATCCTCAAAAACGCGTTGTAGTGATTGATCAGGGCGTGCTAAATAACGCAGCTTCTTTAAGAAATGCCGGGTTTGCTTGCTTCGGAAGCGCAGGTGAGTTATTGGATGAAATAACTCGTTCGGGAACAGAAGCGGCTTTCGGCTTGTATTTACAGCGGTATTACGGTATTCAGCGATTGGTGCAAAAATTCGGAGCGGATACTATTGGTTTTGAATCAACCGGTGGATTTGAGGTGTTTACCAACGCAGAAAAGGAAAAATTCAATGGTATTAATGAGCAATTACCGGAACTGAACAAGGAATTAAATCATTATTTAAATCACCAATCTACTGTATTCAAGCATCCTTTTCATTTCAATTCAAAAGACATTTTTTTTGTTAAATCCATCACGGAAACAGGAATGAATATCTGCCCACTATCCATTGTAGCATCGCAAGAAGGTCCCATTCAAACCCATAAATTGTATCGAGCAGTTAGGACTTTTGCTGCTCAATCGGGCGTTGAAATTTGTGAATCAATAAAAATTGCTTCTTACGAGGACAAAGTGGGAGGGGTTTGGTTGTACACCGATGATGGCGAGGTAATAAAAACCGAAAGGTTGTTGCTCTGCACCAATGGGTTTACCTCTAATTTGGATTCGGATATCCCGGTTATCCCTGCTAGAGGCCAAGTGTTTGTTACAGAACCCTTACCTTGGCAACCACTCCGTGGTTTATATCATGCCGATGATGGATATATTTATTTTAGAAATT
Organism: uncultured Flavobacteriaceae bacterium; assembly: GCA_964446075.1. Classification (GTDB taxonomy): domain Bacteria; phylum Bacteroidota; class Bacteroidia; order NS11-12g; family UBA955; genus JAGKXC01. The sequence continues at coordinate 4,898 of CAYUNO010000002.1, forward strand.
TGGGGGATAGGATATTGATAGGCGGTGGTAGGAATATGGATTTTGAAGCCGAGGAAACGCAAGAAATGAGCAATACCAGTACAATTCGCGAGTATATCAGAAATTATATGGAGGAAGTGGTATTGCCACTTAGAAAAACAGGAAACGGGGTAAAGTTTGATTATGAATGGTCCGGTATTATGGGAATGGGGCCACAACGTACCCCGATTATTGAAGCTGAAAGCAATCGGGTATTTAAAGCTGTTAGAATGGGAGGAATGGGCGTTGCTTTAAGTGCCTGGGTTGCCGAAGAGGTGGTTGGATTAATCAAAAAGAACGATGGAAAGTAAAAATTTGAGCAACGATACTGTGGTAAAAGCCATTGGGCTTTACGCCAAATTAGCAGAATTGCACGATGAAAATCCATTCAAGGTGAAAGCTTTCAACGCTGCTGCCTTTAACCTTAAGAAAGTGAGACAGCCCTTTGGGGAATTAACGGAAGAACAGTGGAGATCCATTCCGGGAGCTGGCAAATCCGTAATAGATTCAATTAAGGAGATGTTAAGTACAGGAAGTTTTGTCGCCCTAAGCAACCTATTGAATCAAACCCCTGATGGCGTGGTGTCGATGCTTAAAATTAAGGGATTAGGTCCCAAAAAAGTGGCATTGATATGGCGGAATTTAGGAATTGATTCCGTAGAGCAACTTTTTGAAGCTTGCAGGGAAAATCGATTGGTTGAGGTAAAAGGATTTGGGATAAAAACGCAACAAGAAATTCTAAAAAATATTGAATTTGGATTTGCCTCGGGAGGATATTGGCATTACGCCAAAGTATGGCCTTATGCCGAGGCTATCAAACAGTTTTTTAACGAATATTCCTGTCGTTGGGCTTTGGTAGGTGATTACAGTAGGCAGTTAGAGGTAATAGACCGATTGGAGCTTATTGTTGATGTGTCTTCCTTACCTGCTGGATGGGAATCATTTTTAAATACAGTAAAGTCCGATTTAGATTTTATTGCAGTAACCGATTCAGGAGAGTTGATTATTGACGAAATCGGCACACCCATTGATTTTCACAAATCAGAAAACATAGATTTCGCTCAGCACCAATTTGAACGTTCCTCCGCAACTAGTTTTTTACAAAGAATTGGCTATTCCTCCGAAAAATGGTCAAACAACGAGGAAGAAACGCTCACAAACTTGGGTTGGCCTTGGACGCCGGTCTGTATGCGTGAAGGAGAACTTACCCAAGAATATTTGGGTACTTTGGGTGCTGGTTTTGTGGATTCCATTATTCAAGTACGCGATTTACGGGGTTGTCTCCACAATCATACTACCTATTCTGATGGATTAAATACCCTCTCAGAAATGGCCGATTATGCGCAAAAATTAGGACTACAATATTTCGGGGTTTGCGATCACAGTCAATCTGCCACCTATGCGAATGGTTTACGAGAAGATCGTTTATTGCAACAACTGGATGAAATTGCCAGTTACAACCAACAGATGATTGCTGAAGGCAAGCAATTTAGAATTTTATCGGGAATTGAAAGTGATATTTTGGGGAACGGTGATTTGGATTATCCCGATGAGATTTTGGAGCAGTTGGATTTGGTAGTTGCGAGTATCCATTCAAATTTAAATATGACCGAAGATCGGGCAATGTCTCGATTGATTTCGGCCATTGAAAATCCCTACACTACTATCTTAGGTCATATGACGGGAAGATTGCTTTTGTTGAGGCAGGGGTATCCAGTGAATCATCGGAAAGTAATCGACGCTTGTGCAGCCAATGGAGTTGCCATTGAATTAAATGCACATCCTTACCGATTGGATATCGACTGGCGTGAATTGTATTATGCGGTTGATAAGGGGGTGATGATTTCTATCAATCCCGATGCTCACCAAGTAGAAGGGTTTCAAGATATGTTTTTCGGTACATTAATAGCTCAAAAAGTGGGTATTCCTAGAAGAAATGTATTGAATGCCATGGATTTGAATGAAATAAACCGCTACTTGCGAGACAGGAAATAATAAGACCATGCAACCCAACAAATCCACGCAGCCCACCATTTTGATTTTGCGATTTAGTTCGATTGGTGACATCGTGTTAACCACTGCCACGTTTGAGTTGATGAAAAAAAGACTTCCAGGTGTTCGGTTGGTATTAGTGACAAAGAAGTCTTTTGTGTCGCTGTTCGAGGAACATCCATTTTTGGATGAAGTTATTGGTTTTGAGGGGTTTAATAAAGAATTTTGGGAATTGGTTCATAGTTCTTCGCCTTGCGCAATTTTGGACTTACATAACAATTTGAGATCCTTTAGGATTAAACTGACGTTGTGGAATTTACCTTCATTTTCGGTTAAAAAGCGAGGATTAGATCGCTGGTTATTAGTTAAAAAATGGCGCAAGACCTCGGTAGATTCTGTAGCATATCGATACATAAAATCGGCAGAAGAATTGTTGAAGTCACCATTGGGTATAAGATTAGAAGCAGAGTTTAAAGAACAAAATCAATTAACAATTAATACTGGGTTGCCTGAATCTATCGATGCTGCAAATTTTCCCGAGAAGTTAGAATCCCAAAAACTACCGGGCCTTACATTGGCTGATTTTTCCAGTGTAATTCCAAGCATTCAGAGTAAATTAGAAGTTGAATTGGCTGGACTTACGGTGCAGTCGATTTTAGGAACTTATGGTGTTTTACACATTTCGGCTACGTATAATACCAAACGAATTTCGTTTAAGGTATGGGAGCAATTGATATTAAATCGGCGTGAACCTTTGATAATTACCGGCGGGCAGGAGGATTTAGAAAATGCACAGGCTTTGGTGGATATGGTTAGAAAGACTGGCAATAATGGATTTCCATTGATAAATGCTGTTGGTAAAACGAATTTAAAGGAGACAGCTGCATTAATTCAACATGCAAGATGGTACGTTGGAGGAGATACGGGATTTACTCATGTATCGGCTGCATTTGGTGTACCTCATATAGTTTTTTGGGGTAGTACTTCTCCCGAATTGGGATTTACACCTTGGCTTGGTGGTAAATATTCTGCTGAAATTCAAGAACATATGCGAGTTGACGGTTTGAAATGTAATCCTTGTTCCAAGTTGGGATATGCCGCTTGTCCACAAGGGCACTTCTCTTGTATGAAAATGCAAAATTTGCAAGAATTAGAAGGGAAGTTGCAATTTTTTAGAGATAGAAATTACTAGTTGAATTTACTGGTATTTTTTCCTTATTTTCGCGCTTCCGTATTTTATATAGTTTGATTCAATTCAATGAAAACCAATAAAACAACCTTAATCTTTTCCATTGTATTGGCTGTGGCGTGTTTGTTCCAGTTGTCTTTCACTTGGAAATCACAGCAATTCGAGAAGTCTGCCAAAGAATTCGCAAAGAAAATGGCGGCCAAGGGAATGTCTGAAAAAGAAGCCTACAATCGTTATATTGATAGTTTGGGAAATTCCGAGATATACAGCATGGGAATTGCCGGATTCAATTACTACGAATGCAAGAAGAAAGAGATCAACTTGGGTCTTGACTTACGAGGTGGAATCAACGTAATCTTGGAAGTTGACAAAGGTGCCGTGGTGAAAGTATTGTCTAATGACGGTCAAGATAAAGATTTAACAAAGGCTATTGAATTAGCAAACATCGATGTTAGAGATAAAGGTCTTGATTTCGTAGATGCTTTTGTGGCAAACTTTAAGACTATTGCACCCAATCGTAAATTGGCTAACTTATTTGCCAAAGGCAATAAGGGATTGATCCAAGCAAATTCAAGCGAAGACCAAGTAGTAAATTATATCCGCGAGGAAACAAACAATGCGGTTAATTTGGTATACGAAGTAGTTGAAAAACGTATTAACCAGTCTAATGTTACTCAGCCTACAATTAATATCACCGATAATGGTAGAATAAGTGTAGAATTACCTGGTGTGGATAATCCACGCAGAATGGAGGAATTGGTTGAGAAAAGTGCTAAATTGGAGTTTTTCGAAGTGTTTGGTAATGATGGAAAGAGAAATGATGGCAAACGCATATACGATGCTTTAGTTAGAGCGGCATCATTGCCGGTAAAAAATGCATCTTCTAGCATAGTAGATTCTTCCCTTTCAGTGGATACTGCAGTTGCAGCGCCAGCTACGATAGCAGATAATTCTAAAGATTCAAACAAATCAACTTCCAAAGCAGCGGCACCGGTTTCAAATTCATTATCTAAAATCATGACTCCTTTTGGAGCAAATGGATTGGGCTCTTCTGTTGCTGTGGTAAAAAAATCGAATCGCGCTATTTTGGAGAAAATGCTATCAACGGATACGCGTTTATTGGATGTTTTAGCAAGTGAAAATGCGCGTGTGGCATTTAGTGCAAAACCACGGGATTTCAATGCTAATGGTTCCGAAGCTGTAAATTCCGACGAATATTTCGTGTACTTCTTAAAATTAGATCGTGACGGAAAAGCGGCTTTGGCTTCAGAAGAGGAGAATATTATTGAAGATGCTCGTGTAAATACGTCGCAAAAAGGCGAATTAGAAGTTTCGATGATGATGAATAGCGAAGCTGCTACTCGTTGGGCACAAATTACAGCTGCAAACGTAGGTAAGTACATTGCTATTGTTCTTGATAATCGTGTGTATAGTGCTCCTGTTGTAAATGGTAAAATCCCAGGTGGACAGAGTAACATTACGGGTAACTTCGAAATTCGTGAAGCAAATGACTTAGCAAACGTTTTGAAAGCAGGTAAATTACCTGCACCAGCGAGAATTGTATCAAGCAACCAAGTGGGTGCTTCTTTGGGTGAAGATGCTCAGAAGGCAGGTTTGTGGTCGTTGATTGCAGGTTTCTTAACCACTATCTTGTTCATGGTTTTATATTACAACCGTGCTGGTTGGATTGCAATCGTTGCGGTATTAGGCAACGTATTGTTAATATTTGGTACTTTGTCCAGTTTGGGTGCGGCATTAACGCTTCCAGGTATTGCAGGTATCATTTTAACTGTTGGTATGGCGGTGGATGCAAACGTACTTATTTACGAGCGTATCAAAGACGAGTTGGCAACAGGGAAGAGTTTGAAATCTGCAATTGATGCTGGTTTTAAACATGCTTTAGGAGCTATTTTAGACTCAAACATTACTACCTTATTGGCTGGTTTCATCTTGACTTTTGCAGGTGCAGGTCCAACTTATGGTTTCGCAGTTATTTTGGTTATTGGTATTTTCAGTTCAATGTACACTGCTTTGTTTATTACAAGGTTGTTGTTGGATAGAAGAGCCGAAAAAGGATTGGATACAAAATTTGGTTTCGAATGGAATAACAATTTCCTAAAAGGTAAGTCCATCGACTTCATCAGCAAGCGTAAAGTATACTATTGGTTAACTTCACCTATTTTGATATTGGGTATCATCATGTTTGTTAAAAATGGTGGTATTAGTACGGGTATCGATTTTAAAGGGGGTAACTCTTTTGTAATCAAATTTGATAAAACTCAGAACTACAAGGTTGATCAAATTAAAGCAACTTTGGACGAGACATTTAAAGGAAGCAGTAATGAGGTTAAAACCTACGGTGAAGAAGGTCAGTTCAGAATTGTAACTACCTACAAATTAACTTCAGAATCTAAGGAGGGCAGAGATTCAGTTAAAACAGACGTTTTAGCTGCATTAAAGGGTTATAAGATGATGGGTGATGACCCTGTAGTTCAAGCTCAACGTGTAGGTGCATCTATCGCTACAAGTACCAGAGATAAGAGCGCTTTCTTAGTAATTCTTACGGTTGTTGGAATGTTTATTTACATCGTGTTCCGATTCCGCAGTGTAGCGTATGGTTTAGGAGCTACCATCGCCTTGATTCACGATATTGTATTTGTATTAGCAGTATTTGCCATTTTGGATGGCGTGGTGCCTTTCCCAATTGAATTTGACCAGCATTTAATCGCGGCATTATTAACCTTATTGGGTTATTCTATGAACGATACGGTAATTGTATTTGACCGTATTCGTGAATTCTTGGCGGAGAAGCGTGGCGACATGAACAATCCTGAGACGATTAATAAAGCAATCAATGAGACGTTGAGCAGAACAATTATTACTGCCTCTACTGTATTCATGGTGGTATTAATTTTATTCTTATTCGGTGGTGATGCATTGAAAGGATTTTCTTTGGCTATGTTGATTGGTGTAATTGTTGGTACATATTCATCCATCTGCATTGCTACACCGGTTGTTGTGGACTTCACAAATAAAAAGAAACAGAAATAACGTAAACACTTCGTAATAGCGAAAAGCGGAGTGTTGTACACTCCGCTTTTTTTTTGAAATATAATTTCTTAAACACACCGATTGAATTTCAGTATATCATGCCCAAAAAGAATCAAATTACAAAAGAACAGTATCAACAAATTGCCCAAGAGTTTGGGACTCCTGTGTATGTTTATCATGCAGAAACGATTCAACAACAATACCAACAACTGGCCTCGGCTTTTCCAGATATAAAGGTTAAGTTGCATTATGCCCTTAAAGCATTGAATAATACCAATATTCTTAAAGTTATAAAACGAGAAGGAGCCGGATTGGATGCTGTATCTATACAAGAAGTTTATTTGGGCCTACGTGCAGGATTTTCGCCCAAAGAAATCATGTTTACTCCCAATTGTGTTGATTTTGAAGAGATTCAAGAAGCGGTTGATTTAGGAGTGCATATTAATATTGATAATATTTCCGTACTAGAGCGTTTTGGTGCAGAATATGGTTCATCAGTCCCTGTTTGTATTCGCTTAAATCCGCATATTATGGCGGGAGGTCATTCGCATATTTCTGTAGGCCATATTGATTCTAAATTTGGTATCAGTATTTACCAATTACGACACGTAGTCCGGGTGGTGGAGAGCTTAAAAATTGTGGTGAATGGATTGCACATGCATACAGGAAGTGATATTTTGGACGGGGATGTATTTCTACGAGGTGCGGAATTGTTATTTGAAGCAGCCGAACATTTTACACAGCTTGAGTTCATGGATTTTGGATCTGGTTTCAAAGTTGCTTATAAGCCCGGGGATATTACTACCGATATAAATGAAATTGGAAAGAAAATCGCCGTGGCATTTAAAGAATTCTGTCAACGTTACGGAAGAGATTTAGAATTGTGGTTTGAGCCCGGAAAATTTATTGTAAGCGAGGCGGGTTCATTGTTGGTTAAAGCCAATGTTATTAAACAAACCACGTCTACTGTTTTTGTGGGTGTAAATAGCGGTCAGAATCACCTAATACGGCCTATGTTTTATGATGCTTATCACCATATTGAAAACGTAAGTAATCCGGATGGCATTGAGCGATTATACAGTGTAGTAGGGTATATCTGTGAGACAGATACCTTGGGCTATGATCGTAAGTTGAATGAAGTTAGGGAAGGAGATATACTAAGAATTGCCAATGCTGGGGCTTATGGTATTACAATGAGTAATAATTATAATGCGAGACTGCGACCGGCAGAGGTTATGGTAATTAAGGGGAAGGCCCACTTGATCAGAAACAGAGAGACATTGGATGATTTGATAAAAAACGAAGTTGAAATTGAAGGACTTTAAATAGTCTTTTCTTAGTTGTAGATAGCGCAGGGTATTTTGAATGTGTATTAAGTATATGCGGTGAGTGAGATTGAAACGGATGAAGAATATAGTAGACTGAAAAATAAAAAAGGCAACAATTATGTTGCCTTTTTCATTCATCCTAAAACTATACGAAGGCTACAATAAGATTGCCTAGCAATTTTGTAGCGTGCGCAAACTATTCGCAATTTGTATTAAGCCAATATTCGTAAAATCCACCAAATTGAGCCGATGAATTAGGTCCATCCACCATGTCGTTTTGGTTTACTACTTTTTTTCGAACAATACGAATTTGTAACGATAGAATTTTCGCATTGTTGGGATTGTAGGGTGCGAAAAATTTATTGGGTATGATACTAAATTTGAATTTACCATTCCCTAAGTTCTTCATCGCTAACTGGTCGAAATTCCCAGTAGTTTTCTCATTGGTTGCAATGGTGATAAAACTATTGGCACCCGTTCTTGCCTTAATAAATACGTAAAAATCTTCTTTGTTCTTTAGCGAGTCTTTGTCTTCAATATTTCTATCATAAATAACAGTAAAAACATCATTTCCACTGATACTTAAAGTATCTTTAGTTTTACGAGATGGGAAACAGGATACTTTCTCTGGACCTGAAACAGGAGCAACTAAATCAATTTTTAAATCCTCAGTTTTACATTCGCTACCGTTGGCGCCCGCTCCACCATCTTTAAATTTTACCAATAAAGAAATATCTTTTGAGTATAAGTCACCGGCGGAAACTTCATAAAATTGAGTTGGAATCATTCGGAAAAAGTACACATCATCTCCAAAGTGATTCAGTTTTAGGGCTTCATTACTTTCGTTCCATTTTCCATTGTTTAATGGATGTCCCGCAGGATGCTCTTTTGGCATCCATGTCCACATGTATACAGGTTGAGTTGCCCCTAACATATTAGCTACACCTTCAAAATCGCATTTTTTCAAATCAACCCAAATCGTTATGGAATCATTGGGGTTGATGGGATCTGGTGTAGCCCATGCTTTTTGTGCATTTGCGTTATTAACAAAGGTGGATGTTAATAGTAAACTACATATTCCGGTTAATAATTTTGTAATTTTCATGAAAGTATTATTTGCGCATGAACCATAAATGATAACTAACAGTGCGTTTTCCTCCGCAATGCTTATTGAATTTTAAGATTAAGTTGGGGTCCCTCGGTCTTATTGGCTTTAATAAAGGAATTATAGCTTCTTCGGGTAAACCTTTTTCGAAAACTATCGCACTGGGATAATCCGCGTTGTTAAATTCCCATTTTCCCGTTTGTTTCGGGAACAACATACTTCCAGCGCCAGAATTAATTGTATAGTCTCCAGAATCCGTAAAACTAACTTCCATTGGTGTACCATCAATATAAACGTCGCTAACATCTAACAGTGTATCGCTTTCTACAAATGCAAGTTGTTTGTTTACGTCGATTTGATCAACTTTATATAGAATCCAAGAAGCATTGGTTAGACCGTCTGTCTGACTTGGAGCAGGTTCTAATAATTTTTTTTCCGGTTTACAACTTTGTATCGCTGTTAGTATGATAGAACTTGCTGCTAATATTATTAATTTGTTGATTTTCATTAGTTGCATCCTCCTGTTGGATTAATTTCAAAAATTGCGGTTTGTTCTGTAATTGGGAATTGTAACATAAATCCAGGGCAGTTCCATTCGTGTCCACGAACGAACATTTTTTCACCTTCGATGGCCCCTAGTCGTTTAATTTCATGGGTTCGGTCGCCTTGGAATAATAACTCAATTCTTCGTTGATAACGAGTTTCAGCAATTATATCATTGGCGGTTGCACTCACATCCAATTTTCTCGAATCGTTGGAATATGCTCTTCCAATAATCGCGTTTATATCATCAATCGCTTTGCTTAGGTCTGATCCGGTTTTGGCTAATGACTCAGCTCTAATCAAATGCATTTGTGTTAAATGTAAGATTGGTACATCAAAGAATGGAGCATTGAACGCTTCGGATTTAATAAATTCATTTGCTGCACCTGCATTTACTTTAGTAAGCATTTTTTGACGCAAATCGGCAGTATCTGCAATCGCTGCATAAAAAACCCTATCCATCTGGCATGTAGGATTTCCAGGTGAATAATTGTCGCTGTAACCACCACTTCGTTTATCGCTTGCACTGGTACTCACGATGGCAAAAATATACTCGCTAGACGCTTTTGCAGTAAATAGGTTCACCGTGTCCGATAATTGATATTTACCGCTTTCGATAACTTCGGTAGCGGCATTTGCCGCATTGGTGTATTGACCCATTTGAAAGTATACGTGAGCTAAAAGTGCTTTTGCCGCATAACGGTTTGCGTAGTTCCCATTTTCCGTTGGTAGCAGCTGTTGCGCATCATTTAAATCCGCTAAAATAGCATCGTAAGCTTCTTTTACGGATTTTCTTGCTTGAGACTTGGTGGATGCCGATGTCACAATAGCAATTCCTGGATGCGAATTATCAGGAGTATATCCGTAAGGATGGGCATACAATCGAACTGCCTGAAAGTGGGATAGGGCGCGTAAAAATTTGATTTCCCCGGTAAATCTATTTTTCTCCTCTTCGGTTAAAGATACTTTATTCATGTTATCCTGAACGAAGTTCGCTCGGAAAATGATTCGGTATAAATTTGCATAATGCCCACCCGAAGTGGAGTTGAAAAATAATACATTATGAGTGTAAACTTCGCGTAAATCGTTGTTGTTGGGTATGGTTAAATTATCGGACATCATTTCACTCATCATTTGTGAAAATCCGCCAAATGTATTTGCCATTTCATTATAACTACTATTCAATAAACGTTGCAGATCATCGGCCGTTTTAATGGCACTATCTGCTACCAATTCATTGGGTGGAGGCGTCTCAATCCATTTATCGCAACTAGTAAAAGATACAGCGCTAATTCCCAAAATAGTTGCGAATAATGCTGTTTTTATGGTTGATTTTTTCATCGTCTGTAACTATTAGAAGCTTAAATTTAATTGAATGCTCACACTCTTCTCTTGCGGTGTGGTTAAATAGGTAATGCTACCACTCATATTTCTGTCGGTAGCGTTTTCAAAATCCCTGGCAATTTCAGGGTCAATTCCTGTGTAACGTGTCCAAGTGAGTAAGTTGGTGCCTACCAACATGACACGCGCAGCATCAAATTTACTTTGCTTTAACCACTTAGCGGGTAATTTATAGGATACACTGATGGTTCTTAAACGTATATAGGAGCCATCCTGCAACCACATGTCCGTATTAATCCACGGTGTAGTTGAACCATGGTTAAAAGTGTTTAACGTCATTAGAGGATAAATCGCGTTGTTGTCTTCAGGACCATTCCAACGATCAACCACTCTTCGATCCATATTCCAATCTGTCATTAAAGAAACTTGACGTTTCAAGGAACTTTCGTAGATATTACCGCCCCAGTTGAAATACACGTTGGCATTTAATTCCCAACCTTTGTACGTTATTGTATTTCCTAAATTTCCGAAAGCCTTTGGCAGTACATTTCCTACCGCAACACGGTTCGCAGGATCCCACTTGGTGGTTTCATTTCCATTGATATCCAAATAAATAGGCGCTCCAGTTGCTTGGTCTATGCGTGAAAAACGCACCAAGAAGTTTGTACCAACCGGTTGATTTACTACTACTCGAGTATCATTGGTACCACCCGAAATCGCATCCGGCGTGTAGATGCCAATAGATGTAATTTTATTTTCGTTTCTTGCAATGTTGAAATTGGTTGTCCAATTGAAATTACGATTGCGGATATTTATCGTTTTTAATGAAAATTCTACCCCATGGTTTGTGATTTCACCCACGTTGTCGTAGAAGTTACCGAAACCCGTAGAAACGGGAATGGCAACGTTCATAATTACATCGGATGTAACTTTGTTGTAATAGGTTATATCCCCAGAAATTCTATTTTTCAAAACACCAAATTCTATTCCGGCATCGAAGTTAGTAGTAGATTCCCAGCGAAGATTGGGATTCTCTAGACGCGCTGGAGCTAGAGTAGGTTGGTTGTTGTATCGAGGTAAATTGCTAGAAGGAGTGATTGTTCCCCAACGGGCATAATTGTCAAAGTTTGCATTCCCTGATTTACCCATTCCGGCTCTTAATTTTAAGTAAGTGATCCATTTTTGGGATTTAATGAACGATTCCTCACTCAATATGTATCCTACAGCGGCAGCTGGGAAGAATCCATAACGATTATTTCTACCAAAACGAGAACTTCCGTCCCATCTGCTGGTAACTTGGAAATTAAGCTTATTGTTGAAGCTGTAATTGAATCTGCCGAAATAGCTGATAAATGCCCACTCGTAAGGCGTTCTGCTAAATTGAACAGCAGTTGCCTGTCTACTACTATCGGTGATGAAAGCGGATGGGTCAACAGGGCTTTTATCAATAGATGCGGTTGCATCGAAATTTTCAACGTATTTACCACGACTTACACTGCTTTGGAACTCATGTCCAACCATCGCTCCAATGCTGTGTTTATCCGATAGTTGTTTGTTGTATTGCAAGGTGGTGTAATAGTTTGCGTTCCGCGTCCATGTTGGGAACCATTTTGCATTTCCTTGCTGTACGTAATTGTTATTGTAATACTTGATCAATTGTGCGGGCTCATACAAATGTTCGTTATAATCCATATAATCATAACTACCACTGGCATTCCAGACCAACCCTTTGGCAACATCTACACTTAAAGAAGCATTGTTGATGGTTCTGATTTCTACCGATCTCCAGTTTTTGAGATCACGAATAGTGTGCAAGCCAACCGGTGTTATATATCCCTTAGAAGCACTATCGTACAAGGGTTCTAATGGATAAATGGGTAACATCCAGCTCATTGCACTACCTAATCCACCCGCCCAAGATGCATCAACACGATTATTGGTACCCTGACTCAACGAATGGGACAGTTGAAGATTCACACCTTTCATCGGTTTGATGTCCATGTTTACGCGTTCTGAAATACGCTTGTAGCTGTTTCCAATGATGAAACTTCCATTGTCGTCATAGGAAAGGATACCCTTCAGTGCGAATCCTTTTCCCACATAATTCCCAGAAACGTTGTAATTCTGCTTAAACCCGGTTCCAATAACCTGGTCTACCCAGTTGGTGTTAACGTTTTGTGCTTGATCCCATGACATTCGAATTCCCACCAAGGAAAGGTCCGGTTTGCCCGTTCTTCCATCGTTTTGCCAAGCTTCTTGGTACAATTGTAACCATTCGGGTCCTGTTAACATATCGGGTTTCCGTGTTGGATTTGAATTCCCCCAACGTGCACTTACATCAAACTTTAATCCTTTTTTACGTGCTCTTTTGGTAGTAATTAAAATAACCCCATTGGCACCGCGTGAACCATAGATGCTGGTAGCAGCGGCATCCTTAAGAATCTCAATATTCTCGATATCATCGGGATTGATACTCGCTAATGGGTTGTTGTTAAAACCGCCCCCATAATTAGAACCGTTCGCACGATTCATAAAATAATCTTGTGTAACCGGAATACCATCAATTACATACAACGGATCACCAGCCGCAGAAATACTACTCGCTCCACGTATTCTAATTAACGAAGAACTGCCGGCCATACCACTACCCACAATTACCTGAACTCCGCTAGCCTTTCCTTGCAAAGCGGCCTCAAAACTGGGTGCTGGCATGTCCGTTATGTCTTTCCCAGATACAGTAGATATCGATCCTACAACATTCCGTCTATTTTGTCTTCCATATCCAACAATCACAATATCATCCATTTGCGTGATTCCAGATTGAAGTGATTGGTTGATTGTTGTGGTGTTATTTGCGGAAATGGAAAACTTAGCAAGTCCATCTTCCATTTGTTCCTTGGAAAAAACAATAGAGTAGGAACCCACCGGTACTTCATCAAAACGATACCAACCTTCGTTGTTGGTTGTAGTTTTAAAATTCGTTCCGTATATCTCCACAGTGACTCCCGATAAAGGCTTCTTGGTTGAAGCATCGGTAACTAAACCACGCACGCTGCCCGATGGTGGCACAGGTGCAGGTTCTCCAATTTGAGCGGTAACCAGATTTGCCAACAGTACGGTTAAAGCAAATACAAGCACGCGCGTCGTCTTACGGTATAAAAACAACATAGGCTGTAATAATTTGGCTAGCAATATAAAGAAAATTTAAACAAGTGTCAAAATAACAATAACTAAAAAGTGTTAAATTGACGTTTTATTACCTGAATTAGATTTTTTAAGGAAAAATATCAAGAAAAATTCAATTTTTATAAAATCGAAGTACCGGCCTAAATCCAACATGATGGGAAGCATCGTTTTTATGCATAAATTCCGCTGCAAAGGGTTCGGTATAATAAAAATCTTGATGGTAACTTCCTCCTTTTATCAAATAATGATTTTGGAGCGCCGATTCACCATATAAATAAGAACTTAAATCAAATGCTGAAGCACTCTGGTAGGCGTTTGGCACCAACGTACCGGATACATTATACACCCAAGTTTTATTGTTATATAAATGTCCCAATGCCGGCGAACTGGTCCATTCAGCAACATTTCCTAAAAAATGAAACACCTGCGGCCAATTCTTACTTGGGAATCCACCTTGATTTGTGGGGTTCAGCATCCCATAACTATTATCTATAAATTGAGTACTTCCATTGAAATGATAGACTTTCACACCTCTTGCAGTGGTTAATCCATAGGTATTGATGATGAAGTTATGCTTTCCACCCAATAAGGATAAAAGGGAGTAATGGTTTACGGAGCCAATATTTTTACTTTTTGGAAATCGCTCCTTTAGTGCAGAATAACTGGGCTTTTGTATACACAAATCGTATGCAGCACACCATTCAGCACTGGTGGGTAAATCGCCTTCAACCCTATAGTTATCCATGATGCCGATAGGCAAGGAGGATTGAAATTTTAAGCCTAGCCATTGGCAATACGCTTTGGCTTGAATGGCCGATACCCCCACTACAGGGTAATTTTCAAATGCAGGATGCCTAAAATAGTAATCTTTGTAAGCCTCGTTATACATTTTGGGGCTTATCCAAACCGTAGTATCCGGCAGTAATGCCCAAAATGGGATGTTTAAAGATTTAAAAATTGCACTAGCACTGTCCGATAAAAATTGTCTGTACTCTTTGTTGCTAACTTCTTTTTTACCAATATAAAAGGGCCTGGTTTGTACCGTTTCAGTAATGTCCATAATGGTATCGAAACCTTTATATTGACTAAAAACCGGAAAAGAAGAGGTTAAAATGAATTGAGAATCCATGGAGTTGGATTCGTAGGAAGCATGGGTATAATTATTTGGGTTGGAAATTGGCAAAAAATCAGCGAGAAACTTTGCGCTTCTCACCGATTTTGGTGCCAATATACTGGACTTTAAATATTCTGACTGTTTTAAATAATATCGAACACGGAACTCTTGGTGGGGAAGAACTTGTGCAGTTGTTACCCCATAATTCCAAAGTAGAATTCCAAATAATATCCAGTTCTTGATAACGCTCACAACACAAATTTACGTGTAATTTGGTTTTGTAGAACGACGGATAAATTAATCTTGTAAGTTCTGCAAGGTGGTTTTAACTGCTTCTAAATTAGGCAATTCTCCAGCATTTTCTAAAACTTCGGCATACTGAATTACACCATTTTTATCTATCACAAATGCGGCTCTTTTACTTACACCTTTCATTCCAAATGCGAAATTCTCATAGATACTTCCGTAAGCCTCACTTACCTCTTTATTAAAATCACTTAATAAGTGAAAATTGAAATTTTGTTGCTGTTTCCAATTATCTAATGTAAAAACAGAGTCAACCGAAATGGCAAGTATTTCTGCATTCAACGATTCATAAACTTTCAAATTATCTCGTGTGTCGCATAATTCCACCGTACAAACACTTGTAAAAGCTTGAGGATAGAAAAGAAGTACTACATTTTTTCCGTGGAATGAACTTAGTTCGATTTCTTGTTTTTCCGAATTGAAAAGTTTAAAATTTGGGGCGGTTTGTCCTACAGTTATCATGGTATAGTATACAATTAATTATAAATAAAGTTTGATGATTAACGCATCTGAATTAAGGCGGGATTGCTAGTAACCGTTTTATTCAATTTTAAATCGCGGAGTAGGGGACTTTTTGGTCGCAAAGAAAACAACCACTGTTTCCCATACCCCGATGGAATAAAGGTAAATTCCAAT
>CAYUNO010000002.1:20716-30269 GCA_964446075.1 uncultured Flavobacteriaceae bacterium
CCACGGTAAACTGGGATCCAGCAATTTCCTTGCGATTAAAATCCCATCCCGTTTGATACGCAATCTTCCAATCATTGGTTATATTGATATCGCCGCCAACGGTAACTCTGTTGTTGGTTGTTTTATTCGCATTACCGCGTATCTCGCTGTTATAATTGAGATTGTAGGTAAAATTCAACGACCAAGGAATATCAAAATCGAAGTAATTCCATGGATTATTATTTACTTGTTCCAATTCTTCTTCATCCGCATCTTTGGCATCTTTTTTCGTTGATTTGCTAGCACCTTTAATCATGTCTGGAGTAATTCTACTACTTACACTTGCACTGGCATTTCGAAATCGTAATGGTTGATTTTTTTCGTTCCAATAAAATTCGTTAATAGCTCTACCATTTTGAAATGAATAAAAGGAATGGGACGATGTTAATCCAATCCTTATTTGTTTAAATAAAACAGTATTTAATGAACTATTAATATCAGAAAAATTAAGAGAATCGGCAAAGAAATTATAGTTCCCATTGAAAGACAATTGATCAATTAAATTTACTTTTTCAAACTGTTTACCTGTAGTGTCGTTTTTTGCTAATTTTTTAGCTTGGAAGTTGTTGCTAATTCCATATGTTAAACTTCCTCCGCCGGCTTGACCGTTTCCGCCGTACAAGCTATTAGAAAATACATTGTATTTGATTCTCTTTCCAGACGAATCCAAGTAGTTTTTTACCCATCCTTTTTCTTCAGCATTTATTTCTGGTCGGTAAGTGAAACCAATTGAAGGAGTTATGGTATGTCGAATAGCTTTGATTTGACCCCAATTGATTTTATTAAATGTACCGTATATGTTGGTGTTTAAATTAGCTCCTGCGTTGTAGTCATATATACGAAAAAAACCTGTTGAATCGGAAAAGACCACTTTCTTAGTGTTGCCATCCCAACGTTGCAATCGTGCTTTATGGTACCAAATTTCTCCGTAATTCAAATTGGGGGAAATATTGATGGCGCCATTAAATAATTTAATATTGGTACTGATTGGGATTCGATGTTTAAAACCAGACTGCAAATTTGAATTAAATGTGTTTCTGAATTGATCGCTGAATATTAAAGTGTCTTTAGTATTGAGGACATTCGCTACATTCATCGTATAACCAAATCGCAGTTGTCTATACCAATTATTATTGCTACCGGTTTTCTTTGCAAACGGAGTTAAACTGGAAACCCCCATGTTAACATTGGGTAGTTCTAATCGGAAATCTCGAGTTTGTGTATTTTGGCTATGTCTTGCTGATGCGGATAGATTGACTTTGTTTTTTAGAAAGTTTCTGCCATAGTTAATACTGGAAGTAAATTGGTTGTTATTTAATGATCTAACATCGGTTGCGTTGCGTTTATTAAAATCCCCTGTCACTATGTTTATATTTCCATTGAACGAAACACCAGGGTACAATTTCGGATCCATGCTAAATTGCGATACAATTCCATAATCCAAATTCTTTTTGTATTCGGGATGCGCGAAATCCAAACCGTTGCCGAATCTACTCGCTTGCAAGGATAAAGAGCCTCTCCAATGATATCGTTTAGAAAAATTTGTTTGAAGCTTTCCGCGTAAGTCGCCGTTTAAAAACACATCGGTGCTTACTTGAACATCGGCATACTGTCCAAGACCGGTATAGTATCCTAAATTACTCAAGAAAAAGGAACGATTACTTCTAAAGTATCCATAATTTGGCATGAGTATTCCATTTCTTCTTCCTTTCTGCAAGGGCGCTAAGCCAAAGGGCAATGCCAGTGGAGTAGGGATTCCCATAAACACCATGTTGGCGGGGCCAAATAGTGCTTTGTTGTTTGGCATTATTTTGATTTTACTGGTATTTAAATAAAAATGAGGGTGTTCGGCGTCGCATGTTGTTAATTTCCCGGAGGATCCCATAAAACTACCATCGGGTTGTTTAACAACAGACTTTAATTGCACGTAGGCTTCGTCTTGTTTTAAACGCAACCCAAAGACCTTGCCTTTTTGAGTTTGAGAAGAATACATCATCGAATCGGCTTCATAGGTTTCCCCATCATCTTTAAAAAGAGGACGTTCTACATAATTGCCCAAGGAATCAATTCTACCTTTGGCATATAATATCTTTTTCGATAACCGAACCTCTATATATGCCGATTGTAATTGTGTATTTTCGAATTTAACGTCGGCATTTTTGTACAATTTTGCTAAACCAGTTGATACATTCAGATTTAGACTGTCCGAAGATTTATAGGATACCGGGTTTGATAAATTAGATTTAGTGGGAGTATTGAGGGTGTCCGAAATAGTGGAAGTGTTGTTTGGAGACTCTAATTTCTGTGCATGTGCGTTGCCTCCTATGAATATAAAGAGTAGCAGAATCCACAGCCTGTTGGGATTATACCTAATATATATATGCAGGTAATTATTCAATTCGGTGCGAAATTCGACAAAAAAATTAGAGTTATTCAATGATTCGGCACAATTTTGGAATAATGCAACTTGAAAATCGTTTAACGCAATAATTCCAAAAAGATTTTAAATCGATGCAGCAAAATAGAGTTATATCCATAAAAAATGCAAAAGCTCTTGGAACGAGGTTCTTGCCTTTGTTTTGTGCGATTATCATTTTGTTGGGGTTGCCGGCAGCAAAATCCGTTCGCGTTGTAAATTCTTTAAAGACGTTGGTGATTGATGCTGGACATGGGGGAGTGGATCCAGGTTGTAATGGAGCGAATGAAATAACCGAAAAACAGGTAACCTTGGGGGTGGCATTAAAATTGGGTAAAATTCTTTCCGATAGTATGCCAGAGTTAAAAGTAATCTATACGCGTACCTCGGATAAAACGTTGAAACTATCGGATCGACCCGAATTAGCCAATAAAAATTCAGCGGATTTATTTATATCTATCCATTGCAATGCCAACAATAATGTATCGGCAGCCGGAAGTGAAACCTATTTTATGGGTTTACATAAATCGGAAGGGAATCTAGAGGTTGCAAAACGAGAGAATGCGGCGATAACTTTTGAATCCGATTACCAAGATAATGTGCGGTATGGTGGATTTGACCCCAATTCACCAGAGGGTCATATAATTTTTTCTTTGGTTCAGAACGCTTTTATGAAGCAGAGTTTAAAATTGGCTTCTGGAATTGAAAATCACACGGGGAAAATTAGTCCTATAAAAAGTAGGGGGGTTAAGCAGGCTGGATTTCTGGTGTTATGGCAAACTTCGATGCCCAGTGTTTTGGTAGAAACTGGATTTTTAACAAATTCATCGGATCGTAAAGTTTTGAAAACCGAAGAAGGACAGCGTAAGATTGCATTAGGGATTTATCGTGCTATTCGAGATTACAAAATTGGTCTCGAAGTTTCCAAATAGATTCATTTTTTTAATTTCATAGGAATTTATAGAAGCATTTGAATCTGACAAGTGTAAAAAATCCATGATGAAATTGTAATTTTTTTTACAAATTTCTTGCAACCTATTGAAGAAAATGCGTCATTTGTGAAAACTAACTATATATATATTCTATGAAATCAACAATTACTAAACTCAAAAGCCTTGTGCTTACTGGGGTTTTGCTGGGAGGATTCCTCTCAACAGTATCCTTGAAAGCGCAATGCCCAACGCAATGTACGGGAACGAATTCCTGGGGTTGTGGTGGTGCTTTGGTGGGCAACGGTACGGATTATCCTGGGGACATCCTGGCGGTAGACGTAGCGGATGCAAAAGGTTCTTCCTTGGCTTCTTACAGTG
Source organism: uncultured Flavobacteriaceae bacterium (assembly GCA_964446075.1). Lineage (GTDB taxonomy): Bacteria > Bacteroidota > Bacteroidia > NS11-12g > UBA955 > JAGKXC01. The sequence continues at coordinate 24,482 of CAYUNO010000002.1, forward strand.
GCTTGGGTTGTACTTCTTACACTGCTTCAAACACGTACAAAGGTGTATTGAATCAGGGAAAACCTTTCGACCTTACTGCTGGTGAATCTATCAGTGTAACTGTAGATGGTGGTTCTTGGGCTACTTACAGTTGGGGAACTCGCGTAGGTATTTGGATTGATGCTGACAGAAACGGTCAGTTTACTCAAGCTGAGTGTCTTGTAGATCCTGCTAGCAATGTAGCATCAGGTAAAGTTACTTACACTTTGAAAATGCCTTGCTGGAAAACTACAGGTTGTTCTTTCTTGCGTATTCGCGGTGGAGCTTCCGTTTACAACATGGCTAACACTTGGGGATGTAACCAACAAAACACCTATGGTAACGTAATGGATTTAGAAGTAAACTTGAAATTGGGAGCAACTCCTGTTGCTAACTTCACTGTTCCTTCTTCAAGTAATTTCGTGAACTCAATTGTTAAGTTCAATGCAATTAACCCAAGCAATGGTTACACCTACAAATGGACTTATGACAAAGCAGCTACTCCTCCGTACACCGGTTATAGTGCTACTACAGCAAAGGGTGCAGCTAAATGGATGAGCACCAGTAATGGTGGTCCTGGAGCTGGTAAATATGATGTTAAATTGCATGTAAGCTACTGCGGTATCGCAGACTCTATTACTAAGCAAGTAACTATCGTAGCTCCTACTTTGGCGCCAAAAGCCGACTTTATCGCTTCGGATAACGAAGTTGAAGTATATTTTGATGTTCAGATGTTTGACTTAAGCAACAACGGTGCTTATAAGTGGAATTGGGAACTTACTTCACCTACAGGAATTGATGATCAAACTTCAAATGATCAAAATCCTATTTTCAATTTACAGGAAACTGGTTGGTACAGTGTATGTTTAACCAGTGAAAACGATATCGGAAAATCCAATAAAGTTTGTAAGAATCGTTATGTAGAGTGTATTTCTCCTACAGAATACATCATGGGTCCTCAGACCAACTCACAGGCTCGTTCTGGTACAATCTACGATCACGCTTATACCAATGATTATAGTAACAACCGTAAGAGAACTATCGACTACTTTAAGATTGTTCCTTGTGGTGCTGAGAAAATTACATTGACATTTGCTGAATTGAAGTTGCAAGATGCTGGTGATAAGTTGCGTATCTATGATTACGACGAAGAGAACCCAGCCAAATTGGTTGCAACAATTGATGGTTCAAACTACACCAAATACGATACAACTGCTATCGTTTTGAACAGCGGTGTGGCATATTTGACATTTGAATCTAATGGTTCTGGTGTAGCTGCTGGTTACATTATAAACTGGGATGCTAAATTGAAGCCTGCGGTTAAGCCTGAGGCTGACTGGTCTTTGGAATACAATCCAGTAGCAGTAGGTACCACTGTAACTTTCAAAAACAACACGAAGAATGCTCAAGGTATTCCTGAATATGAGTGGAATATTTTGGATGATGCTTTCAACGATGTTGATGGTCCTTTCACTTCAACGGATTTAACTTATAATGGTTTCTACACTGATGGGGACTATTACATGATGTTGATTGCAAGAACTTGTACTGGTGTTGATACATTCATGAAGAAGTATGGTGTATTTACTCCAATTGCTGCGGGTGATTTAGATTATACAGCTTCAAACTTGCGTCCTAACGTGAATGATGTTGTGACAATCACAACTAAGACTAATTATGCTAACGATTTCGAGTGGAGCATTTTCCCAACTACATTCTCTTATGAAGATGGTACTGATAAAAATTCTCAGAATCCAAAAATCAAATTCACTAAAGGTGGTGCTTATACTTTCACTTTAACTGCTTCTAACAGAGCGGCTGAAGCTCTAACTGCAGGATCTACAGTTAAGAAGGTTATCAAGAACAAATATGTAATTGTATTGGATTACTGTGTTCCTTTGGTTGATATTCAGTCTTCTGATGTGGGAATCAATAAAGTGGTACTTTCTAAAGATTCCAAGACTATGTTGTCTAACGAATCTGAAGCTGGAGTAGACGCTTACAACGATTTCAGTGATGATGCTGATTTAGTGAAGCCTACATTGACATTTGGTGCTTCTTACGACTTGGAAGTTAGCAGAAATACAATTTCTAACGATGTTAACTTCAAAGCTTGGATAGATTTCAACATTGATGGTGACTTTAATGATGCTGGGGAAGAAATTTTAACTTCAGGTAAGATTTCAACTGCATCTTCAACTGCGAAGTTTACTGTGCCAAACTTATCTAGCAGCTTCGAAGGAACTACTAGATTGCGTGTTGGTGTTGCTTATTCTGATTTTAGCAATACTCCATGTGGCGTAAATACTGTAGGTGAATTTGAAGATTATGCTATCATCTTAGCTAATGACAACTTGCCTCCAACTATTACCTTAATTGGTGCTGATACCATGCGTGTTGAGAAAGCTGCTACTAAAACTGCTTGTTATGCAGAAGTTGCGGGTAGTTCTTACAAAGGTTCAGATCCAACAGAAGGTGACATGACTAGCAAGATTAAAGTTAAGACTGACTTAGATTGTACAGCTCCTGGTATTTATACTTTCGAATTTAATTTGGAAGATGCATCTGGAAACAAAGCAGTTACTAAAACTCGTACTGTAATTGTTGCCTTGGATAAGACTGCTCCAGTATTAACCTTGAACGGTAATGATACTTTGGTTCTTGAGCAGTGTGATACTTACAACGAATCTGGTGCTGTAGCTATTGATGCTAACGATGGTAACTTAACTTCTGCTATCAAAATTGATGGTAAAGTTTTGGATAACGTAGTAGGTGATTATTTGTTGACTTACTCTGTAAAAGACGCTCAGTCTAACAGTTCTTCTGTGAAGCGTTTGGTTCAGGTTCGCGATACAAAAGCTCCTAGCATAAAAATGTTGAATGATGATATCGTAGACGGTACTACTATCGACGTACAAATTGGTAGTGTATTTGTTGATCAGGTTTATGCTGTAGATCCTTGCAACGGTGGTATCACTGTAAACAAGACTCCTGGCTTTAAAGGACCTGTTAACACCAACGAAAGAGGTACTTATGCTATCACTTACACTTCTGCAGATCCATCTGGAAACAAAGCGGTTCAAAACGGATTTGTAATCAACTACCGTGTAGACGATTACATCGCTCCTGAAATTAACTTGAACACTAGCGATACTGTTATCCATGATGTTAACGATGCTTACTTCAGCCGCAGTGTAACTGTAACTGATAACTACTACGATAAGTCTCAGGTATCTGTTACTAAAGTAGGTAAAGTAGATCCTTTCAAATTGGGAACTTATGTAGAAACTTACACTGCTACTGATGCTTCTGGTAACTCAATTACTAAGCAGCGTTTTGTAAAAGTTGTTGACCGTGTAGCTCCTACAGTAACAGCTCCTCCAGTATCTGCTTGTATCGGTCAGCCTTTCTGGGCGATGAGTGGTTTGATCTTGCGTGACAACTACTATGCTTCTGGTGACTTAGCTCCTTTGGTTAAAGTATTGGGTCATAACGTGAACATATATGAGGCTGGTGTTTATTTCATCAACTACTCATTGACTGATCCATCTGGTAACGAAGCAATTATCGTATCTCGTACAGTATATGTACAGTACCCACCAAATTGTATCAATACCTACTTAGAGACTAAAGAAGTTTCTTTAGAAAATTCAATCAGCATTTATCCTAACTCTTCTACTGGTTTGTTCAACTTAGCAATTGCTATTACAAACGAGAAGCCAGTATCTGTTCAGGTAACAAATGCTATGGGTGCTGTAGTATCTACATTATCTAATGTAAGTGCTAACGGTGTAACAGAATTGAATTTGTCTAATGTTGCTCCTGGTATCTATAATGTAACATTCACTAACAACGGTGAAGTTGCTACTAAGCGAGTTGTAGTTACTCGTTAATTGTAACCCTTGATTTCATAAAGAAAGGCTTCGCTAACGCGGAGCCTTTCTTTTTTTAATATATTTCTAACTTATTGTAAAGTCATTTTTTAATATCTCAACTTTTTGTTTTTGTTGTAAATTTGTTTATCATTTCAAAGCCTGTGTTTAAAAATATTTCAAACGAGTTCAAAGTAGGTACCTTGACGGTGATAGCTATAGTGTTATTCATTATGGGCTATAATTTTATGATGGGTAGAGATAATTTACTTAGTAGAGGTAGACAATTCCATGTGATGTATACCAATACTCAAGGTTTAAGCGCGGGTACGGCTTTGATGTACAATGGATATCGAATAGGGGTGTTAAGGAAATTACATATGATAGAGGACGGGGAAATGATTGAGGCCGTTGTTGAGGTTTCCAGCAATATAGAAATTCCTAATAATAGTAGAATTAAATTACAAAGTGATTTATTGGGTGGTGTAACACTCCAATTGATTAAAGGGAATAGTAAAACATTGGCGCAGGATGGTGATCCATTGTTGCCTGAGTATTCTAAGGATATTTTAAGCATTGTTAACAATAGAGTCGTGAATTTGAGTAATAGTGCCGATTCTTTATTTTCTACGTTAAATCAGTTTTTTCATAGTAAAGATTTAACGAATGCAATAGGGGAGTTACCCGGTACTATTCAGGAACTGCAAAAAGCAATTAAAACGTTGCGTGAGACGGTATCAACCATGTCTCCTGCAATTAATGAGACGATGGTAAATGTAGCTGCTTTTTCAAAAAGTTTACCAGGGTATGACAAGGATTTGAAAAATGGGTTAAGTCATTTCAGTAAGGCTTCTGAGCAATTAGACTCAGTTCAGATAGCTGCATTGGTGAAAAATTTATCCGATGCTTCCCATCAGGTAGCGAGCATAATGGAAAAAGTGAATAAAGGAGAGGGGTCCATGGGTAAGTTGGTAAACGATGAGAATTTTTATAAAGAATTGGAAAAGACGAATATAGAAATTCAGAAACTGTTGTTGGATTTAAAGAAATATCCTGAAAAGTATGTTCCTGTCCCTGGTACAAAGAAACAGAGAAAATCGGCTAAAAAGCAAAGTGCTAAAGACACAGCAGTTTGGTAATAGCTGAATTTTGTTTTTTTTAGGTATTTTAAGCCGTTTTCGTACGTAGTTTTTCGTAGAGGTTTAACATCCAAACCATGTAAAGTAGATGATAAAAGAAATCTTCTAGAGGTATGGTGCCGATTCTGATTCCACAATTTTCGGCGTTATTGTATATAAGTACAGGTTTTCCGGTGAGCACTCCGTTTATGTACAACATTGGTATAGCACAGAGTAGCCAAGCGAGAAGTAGATAATTCGTAATAGTTGATTGGATGTAAAAGTCCCAATATAATAGCGAAATGACAAGTAATCCTAGGGTTGTCCAGGTGTACCAAGCAAATGGTTCAATAGACATTATTAATATGGATATAAAGACTACGGTAGCACTTAGTTGTTTGTTATAATTTCTTGTAATTCCAGGAAAATAAGCTCGGATACAGGCATAGACGAAGGCACTAGCATAAGGAACTACGATAAAGAACCCGTATTCTTCTAATGGTAATTCGGAAATAAATACCTTTAATAGGTAGTCCTTATTAAATTCCCAAATTTCCATCCTTGTAAATAGGATATCCCATACGATATAAGCCAGTGAAACAAAAAAGACGGGGATGTACAAATATTTCCACTCTTTATAGAATGCCACTTTTTTGTCGAATGATAACATTAACGGCCCTATTATTGATATAAGTAGGAGTGTTACATAGGTGTACTCAGCTCCAAGACCAAACGAGATTTCGTACCCCAGATTCTGGCTCATAAGATTCAGTAGTAAAG
>CAYUNO010000003.1:0-29771 GCA_964446075.1 uncultured Flavobacteriaceae bacterium
AAAGGAATTCCGCACACAGACCAACCCAATACCTACCAACGATTTGAGCCAGGAACCGAACGGTTCGATAGTTTAAAAAATGCCATTACATCCCTGCGCAGTTTTGGCGAAGGAGGCAGCGGATTCTACGATAAAAGTGCGTTGTACCACATGCAAGGCGAACGAAAATTCAGATTATTTGACCGCACCAACCTTATCTCCGGTTTTTCAAGTCGTTTATACACTCCTAACTCCATGGGTACTATTTTCTCCGACACCAATGGCCGGGTTATAAGAAATTACGAATTTGGAATTTATTCGGGTATTGAACAACGATCAAAAAACAACAAATTAAAAATCAACGCCACCGCACGGGTAGATAAAAACGTGAATTTCCCCTTCATCTTCTCGCCCGCCGCATCCATGGTGTACACCCCCAATAAAATATCTTATTATCGAGTAAGTTTATCTGCCGGGGTTAGAAACCCAACCTTAGCCGACCAATACCTTTACTACAATGTAGGTAGAGCTATCCTTTTAGGTAATATTAATGGATACGATAGCCTTGTGACTATCCCATCCTTGTACGATGCTCTGAACGGATTAACAGCCGATTTCAAAAAACTTAAATGGTTTAGTGTGGATCCAGTACGGCCCGAAAAAGTAAAGAGTATTGAAGTTGGGTACAAGTCATTCCTTGCTTCCAATAAATTAAATATTGATGCCAGTGCTTATTTCAGCTACTACCAAGATTTCATCGGTTACGAAATCGGTTACGATCCCAATATTATTTATAACATTGGCGTAATATCTGGCGGCCAGGTTTACCGAATTGCTACCAACGCTAAAAGCACAGTAACCACCATGGGGTTGAGCGTTGGAACGAATTATTTCTTCGCCAAAAATTATACCGCTGGATTCAACTATTCATTTAACCAATTAAATAAAACCGATACAGATGATCCAATAATTCCTGCGTTTAATACGCCTAAAAACAAGTTTAATGTGTCGCTTTCTGGTCAAAATTTAGAAATTGAAAAGTTAAAATTAGAAAATCTCGGATTTAGCGTAAATTATAAATGGGTTCAAGGTTTTAGATTCGAAGGAAGTCCTCAATTTACAGGTGACGTACCCGCGTATTATTTGATTGATATTATGTTTTCCAAAGTGGTTCCTAAATATAAAGCGATGATTAAATTTGGAGCGAGTAACGTAACGAATAACATGGTGATGCAAGTTTACGGCGGACCCCAAATTGGCAGAATGGCTTACTTTGCGGTCTACTTCGATTTACAATAAACTCCATTAAGATTCGATAACTCAAAGCACATAAATACAATTATAACTTATCAATCATTACCTTTGCTTTTATTATAAAATTACTATATTCGAAAAAAAACTAATATGAGAAAAACATTACTCTCGGTCTTATCAATTTTTACATTGGTAAGTGCCAATGCCCAAATTAAGTACGTGGATGAAGTTTTCACAGAAAACGACATCTCCATTACTAAGAATGTTGTTTATGGTGACAACTACACAGTACTCGCTGCAGCTCAGGTTGGCGTGAAACTTACTAGCCAAATTGGCAAGCCCATGGTTATGGATATCTATGAGCCAAAAGATGGTGAAAAGAAAAGACCCCTAATCATTTTCTGCCATTCAGGTTCTTTCCTACCTAGATACCAAAACAACAGCCCCGTAGGTTACAAAGACGATAGTGCAACTGTTGCTTTTTGTATGTCTCTAGCTAAGCGTGGTTATGTTGTAGCATCTATGACCTATAGAATGGGATGGAATCCATTGGCGGGAACCGATGATTTGCGTAAGCAAGGTATTATCAATGCAGCGTACAAAGGAGTTCAAGATTTAGCTACTTGCGTACGTTATTTCAAGCAAGACGTAGGTGCTTATGGTAACAATTATGGTATCGATACTACCAAAATTGCAGTAGGTGGAAACGGTACAGGTGGATATATCACTAGCGCTTATGCAAGTATTGATCGTCAAGAGGAAATCAAAAGCATTAAATTCCGTGATGCCACAACAGGAAAAATAATGGTAAACGATACTACATGGGGAGATCGTCATGGTTTTGGTATCGATGATCCTACAAAAGGTTTATTCTGTAAATCTAACCATGTTGGTTACACTTCAAACGCACAATTAGCATTTGCTATCGGTGGCGCAATCGGAGACTCGGCTTGGATGGAAGCAGGTGAAATTCCAATGATTTGGAGCCATTCTGTTCGCGATCCTTTCGCTCCTTACACTACCGGTATGGTTAACGTACCAGGTACTACCCTACAAGTAGTGGAAGTATCCGGTGGATACGATGCTATGAACCGTTGTCAGCGTTTAGGTAATACTGCTCCTTACAAAGGAAAAGTAATGGACAACTACACTACTGAAGCCAACAAAATCAACAGCGGTATCGATGGATTATTCCCAATCGCTGGTCTTGCTAATGCTTCTGGCCCATACGAGTGGTACGACACTACAGCTATCAAACAATTAGGAATTCCTGAAGTTCCTAGCATTTTAGCAGGTATCAAAGCTTCTAACCCATTACACAGCAAAACACGTGCGATGAAGTACGTAGATTCTATCATGGGTTACATGGCTCCTAGAATCGCAGTTACTCTAGGTTTGGTAAACAGCGTAGGTATCGTTGATGCAGATTTAGCCTCTAACGTAACCGTAGCTCCAAACCCAGCAAAAAATCAGTTAATCATCCACAACAACTGGGAAACTCGTTCGTTAATTGGTGCTTCGTTAACCGATATGAACGGTCGTACTGTTCGTAATTTCAACATTACTGGCAACCATAATTCATTTGAATTAAACGTTGCTCCTGGTATCTATGTTATTCAAATGCAATTCACCGATGGTATCGGTAGCACTAAATTGATCGTTGAATAATTAATTAAAAATTAAAAATATGAAAAAAGGGTATGCAGCAATGCATGCCCTTTTTTGTTTGTATTTCAGTCCTACTTACATGAACTACAATCCATAATAAATCAGTAAATTTGTACTTTTTCTTTATTTACGATGTATCCTACGCTAAAACAATTGAATTGGCCTGCCATTGAAGCCGAAATTAAAGATTTCTGGGAAAGCGAAAATGTATTTGAAAAAAGCATTTCCCAGCGAGAAAATTCTCCGGCTTTTACCTTCTTCGAAGGTCCACCATCGGCCAACGGTATGCCTGGGATACACCACGTAATGGCCAGAGCCATTAAAGATATTTTCTGCCGGTACAAAACCCAACAAGGATTTAAGGTGGCTCGCAAAGCCGGTTGGGATACCCACGGTCTTCCTATCGAACTGCAGGTTGAAAAGCGTCTCGGTATAAAAAAAGAAGATATCGGCACCAAAATTTCCATGGAAGATTACAACCGGGAATGCCGAAAAGATGTACTCATGTTCAAGGACAAGTGGGACGATCTCACCAAGAAAATTGGGTATTGGGTAGATCTAAACAATCCCTACGTAACCTACGAAAACGAATACATCGAAACCCTATGGAACCTTTTACAACGCTTATACGATAAAGGGTACCTCTATAAAGGATATACCATACAGCCATTTTCTCCAGCCGCAGGTACTGGACTTTCTTCCCACGAATTAAACCAGCCCGGCACCTATAAAAATGTAAAAGACACCACCATTGTGGCGCAATTCAAGTTAAAGGATCTTGAAAACACCTACGCATTGGCCTGGACAACCACTCCCTGGACCCTGCCTTCCAACACCGCACTGGCCGTTGGTGCATCCATCGAGTATCATACCATTCAAACCTTTAATCCTTACACCGGCGAAGCCATCCACGTGATTTTAGCTGCCGCTTTGGCCAGTAAATATTTTTCCGCAGAAGGCGCAGAAGCCGAAATGGATTCGTACCAGCCACAACAGAAAATACTGCCTTGGCGTTTGATTAAATCGCAATTAGGCAGTGAGTTAGCAGGACTTCGATACGAACAATTACTCCCCTATGCACAACCCGAAGAAGGCGATGCATTCAGAATTGTTATCAGCGACTTCGTCTCTACAGAAGATGGAACCGGTATTGTTCATATTGCTCCAAGTTTTGGTGCTGACGACTTTAAAACGGCCAAAGAAAACGGCATAGGAGCCTTAACGCTTGTAGACAAAAAAGGGAAATTTCTAGATTGCGTTACAGATTTTGCAGGTGAATATGTAAAGGAAGCCTATTTATCCGACGAGGAGAAAGTTGAAGAAGCTAAAAACCAAGGTAGAGATAAATACCTAAACGTAGACGAACGAATTGCCATTAAATTAAAACAGGAGAATAAGGCGTTCAAAGTTGAAAAATACGAGCATACCTATCCCCATTGTTGGAGGACCGATAAACCCGTATTGTATTATCCTTTAGAAAGTTGGTTTGTTAAAACCACCGCTGTAAAAGATAGATTAGTTGCCCTAAACAAAACCATTAATTGGAAACCTACTTCCACCGGTGAAGGTAGGTTTGGCAATTGGTTAGAAAATCTTGTGGATTGGAATTTATCGCGTTCTCGTTTTTGGGGCACCCCTCTACCCATCTGGCGTACGGAAGATGGTAGCGAAGAAATCTGCATTGGAAGCATCGAACAACTAAAACAAGAAATTTCCAAAGCCAATTCCGCTTTAGGATTAAATCAGAATATCGAAGAATACACCCAGGACTTACACAGGCCCTATGTAGACCGCATCACGTTGGTAAGTGCATCGGGCAAAGCCATGCAACGGGAAACAGACCTCATAGACGTTTGGTTTGATTCCGGTGCTATGCCCTACGCCCAGTGGCATTGGCCTTTTGAAAACGAGGAAATATTTAAACAGAATTTTCCTGCCGATTTTATCGCCGAAGGAGTAGACCAAACCCGCGGTTGGTTCTTTACTTTGCACACCATCGCTACCTTACTCTTTGACGATATCGCGTTTAAAAACGTTATTGCTAACGGCTTGGTATTGGATAAACACGGCAATAAAATGAGCAAAAGATTAGGGAACGCCATCGATCCTTTCGAAACCGTAGATAAATACGGAGCTGATGCCGTTCGATGGTATATGGTTACCAATGCTCAGCCATGGGATAATCTTAAATTCGACATGGACGGGGTGGTAGAAGCGCAACGAAAATTTTTAGGCACCCTATATAATACCTACGGATTTTTTGCCATTTATGCCAACCTCGACCAATATGCCTTCAACCCTAACAAACCGGTAAATGAAATTCATTTTACCGAGTTAGACCGCTGGGTTTTGAGTAAATTAAACTCATTGATTGGCGATGTTCAAGAAGCCTATAACGATTTCGACCCAACCCGGGCAGGTAGATGTATAGAAGACTTTGTAACGGAACACTTAAGCAACTGGTATGTACGTCTAAGCAGAAGAAGATTCTGGAAAGGCGAACTCAACGAAGATAAAGAAGCCGCATACGAAACATTATATCGTTGTCTTACAACCGTTTGCGAATTAATGGCGCCCATTGCACCGTTCTTTTCTGACTGGTTATTCAGGGCACTACATACCGGTCAAAATCATGTTGAAACGTCGGTTCATTTAACCAATTGGCCAACGATTGATACCCGATTTATCAATGTAGATCTTGAAAAATCGATGGACTTATCGCAACGGATTTGTTCGTTAGCGCTGAGCTTACGGAAAAAAGAAAAAATCAAAGTTAGACAGCCCTTACAGAAAATTTTGGTGCCCGCAGATAATGCCGATATCCAAGATAAAATAAGCAAGATGTCCGATTTGATTTGCAGCGAGGTAAACGTAAAAGAAATCGAAATCGTATCGGCCAATCACCCCAACTTAGTAAAACAGATAAAGCCCAACTTCAAAACCTTAGGTAAGAAATTAGGTGGCAACATGAAAGCGATGGCGGCAGAAATTCAGGCAATGGATCAAGCCGCAATCCGGTTGTTTGAGTCATCCGGCACCTACACATCCGCTATCAATGGAACGGAGTATTCCTTAACCTTGGAAGACGTGGAAATCTCAACACAGGACATGCCAGGCTGGTTGGTTGCAACCGAAAATGGTATTACTGTAGCGTTGGATATTACCATCACAGAACCTTTATTAAATGAAGGTATCGCAAGAGAATTCGTAAACAGAATTCAAAATTTACGCAAAGAGATGGACTTCGAATTAACCGATAAAATAAACGTTTATTTTAATGGTATCGATTCGCTACTTTCAAGTGTAAATCAATTTAATGCATATATTTGTGGGGAAGTTTTGGCACAATCACTTGTATTCCAAGACTTTACCAATGAAAACCCAGTGGACGTTTACGAAAATCCCGTATACGTTCGCATTGAAAAAGCTTAATGACTATGGAAAAAGAAAAAACGCGCTACACAGACGAAGAACTTCTTGAATTCAAGGAAATTATTCTTAACAAGCTTGAGGTTGCCAAGGCAGAATTCAGAACCTTGCAATCTAACTTGCGCGACGGAAATGAAAACGGAACAGACAGCACCAACAACAATTATCTTACCTTGGATGATGGCGCTGACACGTTTGAAAAAGAAAATTTAAACCAACTAGCAGCACACCAATTAAAATTCATGAAAAATTTGGAAGCCGCATTGGTGAGAATCGAAAATAAAACTTACGGAATTTGTAAAACTACAGGAAAATTGATTCCGAAAGAGCGATTACGTGCCGTACCCCACACTACTCAGACCATAGAAGCAAAACTTAAGCGCTAATAGTGGGATCGGTGAACTGGAATTTGTTGCGTTCGAGAAGATTTCTTCTTCCCGTTGGGGTGATTATTTTGTTATTGATCATAGATCAATGCATTAAAGTTTATGTTAAAACCCATTTTCAATTGGGTGAAACCGTTTCGGTTTTTGGAGATTGGTTTAAATTGCATTTTGTAGAAAATCCAGGTATGGCCTATGGTATGAAGTTGTTTGAAGGGATTTGGGGCAAGCTTTTGCTAACGTTTTTTCGAATGATCGTAGCATCTTTTGGCATATGGTACCTTTACAAAAGCATTGAAAATAAAGCACATACAGGACTTATCGTTTCCATTACGTTGATCATTGCTGGCGCGTTGGGAAACATAATTGACTCTATATTTTACGGTGTAATTTTCTCCGATATCAACATGTATCATCCAACAGGATGGTTTCAAGGCTGGGTGGTTGATATGTTTTATGCGCCTTTGTGGGAGGGATTTCTACCGGAATGGCTACCCTTTTGGGGCGGTGATTTCTTTACCTTTTTTGCACCGATTTGGAATTTTGCCGATGCCTGTATCACTGTGGGAGTAGCCGCTATGATCATCGGTCAAAACACTTTTTTCAATAAATCAGAAATGGAGAAAGCGTTTCATTAATTTTGCGCTTTCGTTTTTACAAAATTTTTCATGGAAACTTCGCTCAACGAACAACAACTGCTTCGCAGACAATCTCTACAACAACTTCGCGATTTAGGTATCGATCCATATCCCGCGGAACTATTCCCCGTGGATACTTTGGCTGCTGATATCCGCGCCCTTTATCCTTCTAATCCCGAAGCTGATAAATGGAAACAGGTGGTAGTTGCTGGTCGATTAATGACCCGAAGAATCATGGGAAAAGCTGCATTTGCCGATATACAAGACTCCTCTGGAAGAATTCAAGTCTACGTTAATCGGGATGAATTATGCCCTGGGGAGGACAAAGAATTTTACAACACCGTTTTCAAGAAACTGTTGGATATTGGAGATATTATCGGTATAACCGGCCATGTTTTCACCACCCAAACGGGCGAAATTTCTATCCATGCTACGGGATTGAAATTGCTATCGAAGTGCTTAAATCCATTGCCTCTGCCTAAACAGGATGCCGATGGAAACGTGTACGATGCGTTTACAGACCCAGAAGCCCGTTACCGCATGCGTTATGTGGATTTGATCGTAAATCCCCAAATCAAAGAGACGTTTATCAAGCGCACCAAGGTAGTTAGCAGCCTACGCAACACCTTCAACGCTAAAGGTTACTTGGAAGTTGAAACTCCTATCTTACAAAGCATTCACGGTGGAGCCGCTGCGAGGCCTTTTGTAACCCACCACAATGCCTTGGATATTCCTTTGTATTTAAGAATTGCCAACGAACTATACCTAAAGCGTTTAATCGTGGGTGGGTTTGACGGCGTGTACGAGTTTGCCAAAAACTTCAGAAACGAGGGGATTGATAGGACGCACAATCCAGAATTTACAGGTTTGGAGATTTACGTTGCCTACACAGATTACTTCTGGATGATGGATTTCGTGGAAGAAATGCTCGAAAAGTGCGCTGTGGATGTAACAGGAAACTCATCGGTTACCGTAGGTGAACATACGATATCATTTGCTCGACCCTATCAGCGATACACCATGGCAGAAGCAATCGAGAAATACGCCGGGTTCTCCATTGAAGGAAAAACCGAAGCGGAATTAGGTGCTTTTGCTAAATCCGTTGGCTGCGAAGTAACCACGCAAATGGGATCGGCAAAGCTGATTGATGAAATATTTGGTGCATGCGTAGAATCCAACCTGATTCAACCAACGTTTATCACGGATTACCCCGTGGAAATGAGCCCGCTAACCAAAAAACATCGCTCAAAGCCCGGATTGGTAGAACGCTTCGAACTGTTTGTTAATGGTAAAGAAATTGCCAACGCCTACTCGGAATTAAACGACCCCATCGATCAGCGCGAACGATTTGAAGATCAATTAAAATTGGCTGCGCGTGGAGACGAAGAAGCCATGGCCTATGACCATGATTTTGTTCGCTCATTGGAATATGCTATGCCGCCATGCTCCGGTTTGGGAATTGGAATAGACAGACTTACCATGATGCTTACCAACCAAGTGAGCATACAGGAAGTATTGTTCTTCCCCCAAATGCGCCCTGAAAAATTGGATTAATATAGGCCATGATTGAAATTCTCGCCGACGAAAAATTGGTACTCTCTTGCTTACTGCATCCAGAAACACCTGAGATAATTGCAGAAGAAACAAAATTATCTTCTTTCGTTGTACGAGATATCATTAGAAACCTTCATCACCATCGATTTATCAAAGCCACAAACGGACCATTGAAAAATCTATCCATGTTTGATGCCGATGCTTTTCTTAATACCAAATTTCAGTTAACTGCCAAAGGGATTCAAGCACTACAAATTTCCTAATTGTGCATCCTTTAAATTGGATATTTTTCATACCAAACCAAATATTTTTTAAGCATAATTGCCAACTTTTTCGGGCTTTAAGTGTTATTGAATTAAACGCAATTTAACCAAAGGCTAATTTGATTTATCAAGGCCAATTTGGTAACTTCGCGCTGCCCGAAAAAATTTCATTTCAAGAGTATATGTCAGAAAATGTAACCCTAATCGTAGAAGGAAAAGAGTACAACTTCCCCGTAATCACCGGTTCAGAAGGAGAAAAAGCAATAGATATCAGCAAGTTAAGAGATCTTACGGGTCACATTACCTTGGATATTGGATTTAAAAATACGGGTTCTACAACATCGGCCATCACGTTCTTGGATGGCGAAGAAGGTATCCTGCATCACCGCGGATATTCTATCGAAGACTTAGCAGCAAATGCGAGCTTCCTAGAAGTATCGTATTTGCTATTGTATGGTAAATTACCAAATGCAGCAGAATTTGCTGCGTTTGAAAACGACATAAAGGAACATACCCTCATCAACGAAGGTTTGGAGTCAATGTTCAAAGCGTTCCCAACAGGAAGTCATCCAATGGGTCAACTTTCTTCCATGGTGGCCGCTTTAGGATTGTACTATCCAAAAGCGTTGAATCCTCATCGCTCCGAAGATGCTATCAACCGCACAATTCTTCGATTAATGGCTAAAATGCCAACCATTTGTGCAATGATTTTCAAAAAACGTCATGGTCATCCTACCGTGCACCCAAACAACAATTTGGACTATGTAACCAACTACTTGAACATGACTTTCGGTCAGGTAACCATGCCAGACTACGAGCCTGATCCTGTTTTGGTAGACGCAATGAATAAATTGTTAATTCTTCACGCCGATCACGAGCAAAACTGCAGCGCCAGCACAGTGCGTGTGGTGGGAAGTTCACAAGCCAACTTATATTCAAGTATTTCTGCCGGTATCTCCGCATTGTGGGGACCGTTGCACGGCGGCGCCAACCAAGAAGTGTTGGAAATGTTAGAAGACATTAAAAACGACGGCGGCGACGTAAAGAAATACATCGCTAAAGCCAAAGATAAAAATGACCCATTCCGATTGATGGGCTTCGGTCACCGTGTTTATAAAAACTTCGACCCCCGAGCTAAGATTATTAAAAAAGCTTGCGACGATGTATTGGCTAAACTAGGAGTAAATGATCCTGTCCTAGAAATCGCCAAAGAATTAGAAGAAGCCGCCTTAACCGATCCCTATTTCGTTGATAGAAAATTATTCCCGAACGTTGACTTTTACTCTGGAATTATCTACCGAGCTATGGGCTTCCCTACCGATTTCTTTACCGTATTATTCTCTATGGGTCGTCTTCCAGGTTGGATATCTCAGTGGCAAGAAATGCGTAAAGAAAAACAACCTATCGCTAGACCTCGTCAGATTTATACCGGCGAAACACCTAGACCCTTCGTTGCAATGAAGGATAGACCCTAATTGGAAATCCCATTTAAGTTGCAGAATCAACTAAATTGGGCTCCTTAGGTTACTTTTTCAAACACTACCATTAGCTTATTAATACAAAAGGCTGTTTTCTTAGGAAGACAGCCTTTTTTCTTTGCACCCTTGTTTAATTCTTAACAATTACCTGCTCCAACAACTCTGACAACCAATAATACATCTCCCATAAAAACAATAACCTGATTAAAAATTTCCCCATTTCAATCAACTTCAGCCCTGAATTGAAAAATAACCATGTAATCATTAGTCGTTTTTGCAACATATTCAAACGATTTCGCCGGTTTATGGTTACTTACTCAATTACCTTTGCAGCCGAAAATGATTCGTTTATTCTTTGTTATCATCATTAGTGTTTTACTTCCCTCACAAATACATGCCCAAGTTGCTACAATTTCCGGTTATGTAAGAGATAGTATTTCTCAAGAAACTATCTCAAAAGCGGAAATTACCGCAACCCCCAATAGCACAACAAGCAAACCCAGTGGATCAAATTCGGCATTACCCAACAACAATACCGTTAAAGTTTCACCCGCACAAAAAGCAATTACCAACTCCTACGGTTTTTATAGTTTAAGCCTAAAGCCAGGAGATTGGAAGTTGGTTATTTCCTCAAACGGATACCAGGATTATGTGCGCTTCGTAACACTCACCGAATCCAAGGAAATTAATTTCAATCTGCCCGTTGAAAGCGACGCAATGAAGGCCATTGAAATTACAGCAAAACGCAATAACAACGTAAAATCTTTGGACGTCTCCGTGCAATCCATAAACGGTCAAACCATAAAAAAAATCCCCGCATTATTAGGAGAACCTGACGTTATCCGCAGCGTACAATTACTGCCCGGGGTAACCACCGTGGGCGAAGGTGCTTCTGGATTCAATGTTCGCGGTGGTGGAATTGACCAAAATCTAGTCTTAATGGACGAAGCGCCTGTTTTCAATTCCGCACACCTGTTTGGATTTTTCTCCATTTTTAACCCAGACGCAGTAAAAGATGTAGAATTAGTAAAAGGTGGAATACCTTCTCAATACGGAGGAAGACTTAGTTCAACATTGGATGTAAAAACAAGGGATGGCAACAGAAGTCGGTTAGCCGGAAGCGGAGGAATTGGTACTATTTTTTCACGTCTTACCCTTGAGGGTCCTCTCGCACTTCCCGAAAATAAAGGGTTAAAATCCCTCACCAAAAATAGAAAAACACCAGCAAAATCAAGCTTTTTGGTTTCAGGAAGAAGATCCTACATAGACTATTTGGCAAAACCCTTTTTAAATGACGATTTAGCAGGATCTCAATTTTATTTTTACGACTTAACAACCAAATTCAATTACAGCAAAGGCAAAGACAACTTCTTTATATCCAGTTACATTGGTGACGATGTGTTTAAAGCAGCCGGATTGTTTGGAGTAAAATGGGGTAATTCAACGGTAACCGGTAGATGGAATCACGTTTTTAATAATAAACTATTCTCTAACTTTACGTATTACTACTCTCGTTATCGCTACAACTTGGAGTTCACCAACCGAGATGTAACCTTCAATTGGCAAAGTTACATTGTTAATAATTCCGCGAAAGCCGATTTCACTTACAGCATTAATCCTAAAAATACTGCCAACTTCGGATTACAATCTACCTATTATCGATTCATTCCAGGAGATGCACGAGCCACCTCCGCAACCCTAAATATTCGTTTTGGACTCCCCGATAGATTTGGATTCGAAAACGCAGTTTATGTTTCGAACGATTGGAATAGTAGCGGTAAATTTTCAGTTCGTGCCGGAATGCGACTCTCCCAGTTCGCCTACTTAGGACCCGGAAAAGTATACTTGTATAACCGCGAACCGGGTAAACAAGGAATCTTGGATTCCACCTATACCACCCAACGAGGTGAAGTGGTTGCTAATTATGTTTATCCCGAACCCAGACTAAGCTTTAAATGGCAAACCGGTAAAACCCACTCCATCAAAGGGGGATACAACAGAATGGTTCAAAACCTACATTTAATCTCCAATACCGCGGCCAGTGTGCCATTCGACGTTTGGCAACCCACAACCAACAACATCAAACCCGAAATCGCCGATCAAGTTTCTTTGGGTTACTTCCGCAATTTTGGCAAAAACTCCACCCTTGAAACTAGCATAGAATCGTATTACAAATCGTTGCAAAATCAGGTGGATTACATAGATGGAGCCAACTTACTTCTAAATGAATTCTTAGAAGCCGACTTACTTACTGGTATTGGAAGAGCCTATGGATTGGAGTGTTATGTTAAGAAGTCCGGAGGAGATTTAACCGGTTGGGTCAGCTACACATTGTCAAGATCAGAGCGTAAAGTGGTGGGCATCAACGACAACAACTGGTATGCTAATCGATTCGACAGACTACACAACTTAGCGGTGGTGGTTCAATACAAAATCAACCTCCGTTGGGAATTCGCCGCCAATTTTATATTCAGTTCTGGAACACCCACAACCTTTTACACCGGTCAATATAAAGTTCAAGGATACACGGTACCCGATGCCGGTAGCAATGCAAGAAACAATGTAAGAAACCCAGATTACCATCGCTTAGATTTGTCCTTCACTTATTACAGAAAAAAGAATCCGAAATGGGAAAGCTATTGGGTGTTTTCTACCTATAACACTTACAATCGACGAAATCCATTCAGCATTTATTTTGCTACTAATTTTCAAGATAAAAACTACAATGCCGCTGTGCGATATAGCGTAATTGGAAGTATTGTTCCTGCAATCTCCTACAATTTCAAGTTCTAATCCAATGCTAAAATATCCATTCAACATGAACCTTAAATCCTTGATTTTAACCTCTGTTTTGGCAGGTTTAGCACTTTTTCAAACGGGTTGCGAAGACGAAATAAAAGTAAACGTAGATTACAACAATCCCAAATTAGTGGTGGATGCATTTATCAATAATCTACCTCAAACACAGACAATCACCTTATCCAGAGCCGTAAATTACTTCGATACCAATACTGCACCTGCTATTACAAATGCACAAGTATTGCTGTTTGATACCACTGCTGGTAAACCATTCTTTTTTCAGCATACCGAAAAAGGGAAATATCAATTCACTCCTAATCCCTCCACTGGTGATACCTTCACCGTTGGACACGATTACGCACTTTTCATTTTAGTGGATGGCGATACCCTAGCAAGCTTCTGCAATTTAGCTCGCACTGCCACCATCGATTCTATTCGCTTGGTAGATGTGGAAGGTAATGGCCCACCATTCAACACTACAGGATACTACGTAGAACTAATGGCCAAAGATGCGTTTGGTAAAGGCGATTTCTATTGGATAAAAACTTTTAGAAACGATACTTTTCTAAGCAGTATTGATCAATTAAATATTTCAGCCGATATGGGAAATACCTCAACCGACGTAGACGGCGAATTATTTATTTATCCTATCCGATATTCCGGTGTAAACGACTTCCTTCGATCGTTTAAAAAAGACGAAACCGTTCGATTAGAAATTCACTCCATCAGCGCAATCGCCTACGGCTGGTTTAATCTAGTGAGAAACGAAAATCAAAACGGCGGACTATTTGCCACACCCCCAGCGAACATCTTTTCAAATATTATCGCTGTAAATAAAAACCCAAAAAACACACTGGGTGGACTATTCTGTATGAGTGCCGTGGTGAGAGAAACTATTCTGATTCCGGAATAAACTAAGTTGCCTCGGCTAGCTTATTTCTAAGCACTTCCAGTTCATCTCGTAAACGAGCAGCCTCCATGTATTCCATCTCCTTGGCCGCGCGCAACATGTCTTTTTCTGTTCTGGTTATAGCCTTCTTTAATGAATCCTTATCCATATAGTTTATAATCGGATCGGCAGCCAATCCTACTTCAGGCATGGTTACCTCATAACTTCCGTGTACATGCAAATCAACATCGCCCGATTTAGCATCGGCCACCGACGTTTGTCGGAATATTTCATCCTTACTCTTCAGCACCGTAGTGGGTGTAATTCCGTGTAATTTATTGTAATCTTCTTGCTTAGCTCTTCTACGATTGGTTTCTTCAATGGTTAACCGCATACTTTCAGTAATTTTATCGGCATACATGATTACTAAACCCCTATCGTTTCGAGCAGCCCTTCCAATGGTTTGTACCAAAGAAGTTTGAGAGCGTAGGAACCCTTCCTTATCGGCATCCATGATGGCCACCAAACTAACCTCAGGCAGGTCTAAGCCCTCTCTTAACAAGTTCACACCCACTAAAACGTCAATAACCCCTAACCGTAAATTCCTTAAAATCTCTACCCTATCCAACGTTTTAACCTCACTGTGTATGTAATCCA
The DNA here is from genome assembly GCA_964446075.1 of uncultured Flavobacteriaceae bacterium. Taxonomy (GTDB): domain Bacteria; phylum Bacteroidota; class Bacteroidia; order NS11-12g; family UBA955; genus JAGKXC01. The sequence continues at coordinate 14,992 of CAYUNO010000003.1, forward strand.
CTTTAATGCTTAACCTCAATAAATATTTGGTTAACTCTTCCGCCATTCGCTTAGTAAGCGTAGTAACCAATACCCTATCACCCATCTTGATTCGATTTTCAATCTCTTCAATCAAATCATCCACTTGGTTCTCCAAAGGCCGTACTTCAATGATGGGATCCAACAATCCTGTGGGTCGAATTAACTGCTCCACCACCACACCTTCACTTTCCTTGATTTCGTAGTCCGCTGGGGTGGCACTCACATAAATTACCTGATTTACTGCTCCATAAAATTCATCAAACTGTAAGGGGCGATTGTCCAATGCGGCGGGTAATCTAAAACCAAAATCCACCAAATTCACTTTTCTGCTTCTATCCCCAGCGTACATCGCCCGTATTTGAGGCATAGAAACGTGGGATTCGTCCACTACAAGCAAAAAATCCTTTGGAAAATAATCCAACAAGCAAAAAGGTCGATCCCCCGGTTTTCTCCGATCAAAATACCTCGAATAATTTTCGATTCCATTACAGTATCCCAATTCTCGAATCATTTCTAGATCGAAATTCACCCGTTCTTCCAATCGCTTTGCTTCTAAAAATCTACCCTGCTTCTGAAACCACTCCATTTGCTCCATCAAATCGTCCTGAATCTGGTAAATAATCTCTTTTAACCGATCGCGCGGACTCACATACAAGTTCGCCGGATAAATGGCAGCATGGGTTAAATTCTCTATTTTTTTACCACTCTCCGGCTCAAAACTATAAATTTCTTCAATTTCATCGCCAAAAAAGGAGATTCTATAAGCAAAGTCATTATACGCCAAATGCACATCCACCGTATCGCCTTTTACTCGGAATGTACCCCGTAGAAAATCCGCGGTTGTTCTGCTATAAAGGCTCTCCACCAATCGATATAACAATTGATTTCTAGACAACGTATCGCCTACACTAAATCGAATAATGGTATTTTCATAATCCGCGGGGTTTCCAGCACCGTAAATACAACTTACGCTGGCCACCACAATTACATCCCTTCGGCCACTGAGCAAACTTGAAATCGTGCGCAATCGTAATTTCTCGATTTCGTCATTAATATTTAAGTCCTTCTCGATGTACGTATTGGTAGTAGGTATGTAGGCTTCTGGCTGGTAATAATCGTAATAACTCACAAAATACTCCACCGCATTGTTGGGGAAAAACTGCTTGAATTCTCCGTACAATTGAGAGACCAACGTTTTATTGTGGCTTAACACCAACGTGGGACGTTGCGTTTGCGCAATTACATTCGCTACTGTAAATGTCTTACCACTTCCCGTAACCCCCAGTAAAGTCTGAGCTTGAACACCCGAATTCATTCCCTCCACCAGTTTTTGGATGGCCGTTGGCTGATCTCCAGTTGGCTGAAACGGTGAGATTAATTCGAAAGTGGACATACCGCAAATCTACTGAGCAAAACCGGTAAATAAATTCCTATTTAATTCATAAAAGTTATCCTAATCGTAGCAAATAGCATGTTCAACGAAACCCGTATCTTTGCAGTCGCATGCAAACCAGTGTAAAAACTGCCGAACTAAGTAAGGAAGAATTTGTTAAAGAAGTCCTGAACGATTATCGAATTGCTTTTGAAAGCCGACATGCCAGCCTAATTGGCCGAAAGGAAGTATTGACCGGTAAAGCAAAATTTGGAATTTTCGGCGATGGCAAGGAAATAGCCCAATTAGCTATGGCTAAAGTTTTTGAAAAGGGCGATTGGAGAAGCGGTTATTACCGCGACCAAACCTTTATGTTCGCTAAAGAAATAAGCAATGTAAAAGAATTTTTTGCCCAACTTTATGCCAACCCAGACATCCAAGAGGAACCGGCAACCGGGGGTCGATGCATGAATGGTCATTTCGCCACGCGCTTATTAGACGATCAAGGCGAATGGCTACCGCAAACAGACCGATATAATTCCAGTGCCGATATATCCCCTACTGCTGGGCAAATGCCCCGATTATTAGGGTTAGCCGTGGCATCGAAATTATACCGTGAAAATTCGGATTTACATGTATTTAATCAGTTCTCGAATAAAGGGAACGAGATTGCTTTTGGTACTATTGGTAATGCCTCTACTTCCGAAGGTGTTTTTTGGGAAGTAATGAATGCTGCATCCGTTATGCAGGTGCCTTTGCTAATGAGTGTTTGGGACGATGGTTATGGAATTTCTGTACCCGCAAAATATCAAACGGCTAAAGAAAATATCTCTGCCCTAATGGCGGGTTTTCAAACGAACGAAGAGGGACAAGCATTAGAGATTTTTAAAGCACGTGGATGGAATTATCCAGAATTGGTTGCAACCTACAAAAAAGCAGCAGATGTTTGTCGTGAAAAGCATACCCCCGTTTTAGTACATGTGTACGAAGTAAATCAGCCCCAAGGCCACTCTACCAGCGGTTCTCACGAACGATATAAGTCGAAAGAACGCCTACAATGGGAAATTGATTTCGATTGTGTGAAGCAAATGCGCATGTGGATTGAAGAACAAGGTTTTGCTACAATGGAAGACTTAGATACACTTGAAAATAACGCTTTAAATTACGTTAAAAATTCGCAAAAAGAAGCCTGGCAAGCCTATATTACGCCAATCAAGCAAGAAGTAGCAATTGCCGTTTCTACCCTAACGGAACTTGCTAATCAAGGGGTTGAAAGCAACTTATTAAATGAAATTGCAGCGCAATTACAGCAAATTTCAGAACCGCTTCGCAGAGATATTGGCAACGCTTTGCACAAGGCATTACGCGGTTGTGCTTCCATATCAGCCGATAAAAAACAATCCTTAGTTGAAGCGTTACAAGCATTTGAAAGCTTAAACGGCGATCGATATAACAGTCATGTTTACTCTCAAGGCTCCGGTAGCGTGTTTAGCGTTCCCGTAGTGCCTGCTCAATATTCCGATGAAATTGTTGATGGCTACCAAGTAGTAAGAGCTTGTTTCGATGCCAATTTAGAGCGCGATCCTCGAGTTTTTGCTTTTGGAGAAGACGTTGGAAAAATTGGCGATGTAAACCAAGGTTTCTCTGGAATGCAAGAAAAATACGGAGAACTCCGCGTTACCGACAAAGGAATTCGCGAATGGAGTATCATCGGAGAAGGAATCGGCGCAGCAATGCGTGGTTTACGCCCCATTGCCGAAATCCAATATTTAGATTACTTGTTGTACGCGCTTGAACCCATGAGCGACGATATTGCTACCATGCAGTACCGTACTAAAGGCGGACAGAAATCACCCATTATTATCCGTACACGTGGACACCGTTTAGAAGGTATCTGGCATAGCGGAAGCCCCATGGGAATGATTATTCATGCGGTCCGTGGAATGCACGTTTGTGTACCTAGAAACATGACTCAAGCTGCGGGTATGTACAACACACTCCTCCGTTCAGACGAACCCGCGTTGGTGGTAGAATGTCTAAATGGCTACCGAATTAAAGAAAAAATGCCAACCAACATCGGCGAGTTTACCGTACCCTTAGGCGTACCTGAAGTGCTGAAATTTGGTGAGGATATTACCTTGGTTACCTACGGTTCTTGCGTTCGAATTGCACAAGAAGCCATCGAATTACTAGCAAATCACGGTATTCGAGTAGAATTAATCGACGTTCAAACTCTTTTACCTTTCGATATTAATCATACCATTGTTGAACACCTGAAATCAACCAATCGCATTGCTTTCTTAGACGAAGATGTACCGGGAGGTGCCACTTCATACATGATGCAACAAGTATTGGAAGTTCAGGGCGGTTACAAATACCTTGATGCTCAACCGCTTACCATCGCAGCGAAAGAACACAGACCCGCTTACGGTTCCGATGGGGATTATTTCTCCAAACCATCCGTAGATTCTGTGTTTGAAGCGTTGTACGGTATGATGCATGAAGCCAACCCAAACAAATACCCTAGCCTACGTTAAACCAATATTTTACGGTGAACCAAAACTATCTTTTTCTTAGCGGACTTGAACCATTCGTGGTTACGCCTTCCGTAAACTTCGTAAATATCGGAGAACGTACCAATGTTACTGGAAGTAAAAAATTCGCAAAGCTTATCCTTTCTGGCGACTTTAACGGAGCACTCGACGTGGCCCGCCAACAGGTGGAAAATGGAGCTCAAGTTATCGATATAAACATGGACGAAGGAATGTTGGATTCCAAAGAAGCCATGACCGTTTTCTTGAATCTTATTGCTTCAGAACCTGATATTTCTCGAGTTCCGGTGATGATCGATTCAAGCAAATGGGAAGTAATTGAAGCTGGCCTTAAATGCTTACAAGGAAAAGGAATTGTAAATTCAATTTCCTTAAAAGACGGTGAACAAGCGTTCATTGAAAAGGCAAAAAAAGTACATCGTTACGGCGCGGCAGTTGTAGTAATGGCTTTCGATGAAACCGGTCAGGCCGATAGCTTTCAACGTAAAATCGACGTATGTAAACGTTCTTACGACTTATTGATTAGCATCGGATTTCCAGCCAACGACATCATTTTCGATCCAAATATTCTTACTGTTGCCACCGGTATTGATGAACATAACAATTACGCCGTAGATTTTATTGAGGCCACTCGATGGATTAAAAACAATCTACCAAGCGCCCGTGTCAGCGGTGGAATTTCCAATATCTCATTCTCGTTCCGCGGAAATGATCGTGTGCGTGAAGCCATGCACTCCGCCTTCCTTTACCATGCTATCCAAGCCGGCTTAGACATGGGTATCGTTAATGCGGGAATGATCGAAGTCTATGACGAGATTCCCAAAGAACTCCTCGATCGTGTAGAAGACGTTTTACTTAATCGTAGAGAAGATGCTACCGAGAGATTGGTTTCATTTGCCGAAACGGTTAAAGGTAAAAAAGAAGAAAAAGTTGAAGAAACTCAAGCATGGCGAAATACCTCTGTAGAAGAGCGACTCAGTTATTCTCTAATAAAGGGCATTACAGAGTATATTGATGCCGATACCGAAGAAGCCAGAGCCAAATACGGTGAACCCCTAAAAGTAATCGAAGGTCCATTAATGGACGGAATGAACCATGTGGGAGATTTGTTTGGTGCCGGTAAAATGTTCTTACCTCAGGTGGTGAAAAGTGCCCGAGTTATGAAAAAGTCTGTCGCCTACTTACAACCGTATTTAGAAGCGCAAAAAGCAGCCAATCCTAATGCAAAAGCACAAGGAAAAGTATTATTAGCTACTGTAAAAGGTGATGTTCACGACATCGGTAAAAATATTGTTGGTGTAGTTTTAGCATGTAACAATTACGAAATCAAAGACTTAGGTGTAATGGTTTCGGCCGATAAAATATTAGAAGAAGCCAATACCTGGGGTGCAGATGTAATCGGTCTTTCTGGATTAATTACCCCTTCATTGGACGAAATGGTATTTGTGGCAAAAGAGATGCAACGTCGTGGAATGAAAATACCGTTGTTAATCGGCGGGGCTACTACCAGCCGAATGCACACTGCCGTTAAAATTGCCCCCGAATACCAATTTCCGGCCATTCACGTACTGGATGCTTCGCGTTCCGTACCCGTAGTTAGTAATTTGTTGAGCGATGAAAACAGCGCAACATACCAACAACAAATCCGAGAAGAATACCAATTGTTGGCTGAAAATCATGCCAAAAGACAAAGTGCCAAAGATCTAATATCCTTTACCGAAGCCCAAGAAAATCGCTGGATTCACGATGGAACAATTGTTACACCAAAAACTATTGGTATCTTCCCTATTGAACTATCCGTCAGTGAGTTAATTGAGACAATTGATTGGACTCCATTCTTTCAAACTTGGGAATTAGCAGGTCAATTTCCTGCAATTCTGGACGATGAGGTTGTAGGTGTTGAAGCTAAAAAATTGTTAACAGACGCACAAGCATTGCTAAATACCATTGCTGCAGATAATTCATTAAAAGCAAAAGGCGCATGGTTCATTTTGCCAACGCGTAAATCCGGTGAATCTTGTATCCTATATCCTTCAGTAGAAGATGCCCAAAACCAAATAAATTCCTTAAAACGTTTTCATTTTCTAAGACAACAAAGGAAAATGGCAGGAGGTATTCCCAACCTAAGTTTGGTGGATTTCTTGGCTGATGAAGCCATTGATTATCTCGGCGGTTTTGCTGTTACTGCAGGAATTGGCTTGGACGCAATTGTTTCTAAATTAGAGTCAGACCACGATGATTACCAAAGCATCATGGCTAAAGCAATTGCCGATCGATTAGCTGAAAGTTTTGCTGAAAAATTACACCAAAAAATTAGAACCGAATTTTGGGGATATGCTTCCGATGAAAATATAAGCAACGAAGATCTAATTCGCGAAAAATATCAAGGGATAAGACCTGCACCAGGTTACCCAGCCTGCCCAGATCATACCGAAAAAGAAACCCTTTTCCAAATCCTAAAAGCAACGGAAACTGCAGGTATTTCATTAACGGAATCCATGGCCATGCTACCCGCCGCCAGCGTGAGCGGTTGGTATTTTGCCCATCCACAAAGCAAATATTTTGGATTAGGTAAAATTGCCAAAGACCAAGTTGAAGCTTATGCATCTGCAAAAGGGCAAGATACCCAAACCGCAGAACGCTGGCTCAGCCCTATTCTCGGTTATTAACTCATAGAGAAATATCGCCAAATAATTTTTTCGGAAAGGGTATTTATTAAAAAGTTATTATTACCTTGAAAGATCAAATTATGAAAAAATTTCTATTAATCGCAATTACACTTTTTGTAGGAAAAGTGTTTGCACAATGCCCAACCTACACGGTTAACACATTGCCAAAAACCAACCCACTTAAAGCGGGCTGTTACACTGTAAACGGTGAAATGACCTACAAAGGGATTCAAAAAAATGCTCCCGCTGCAGGTGGTACAATTAAAATTTTAGTTGAAATCGGTAATGGAAAAGAGTTCATCTTCGTTGCAAGCGGAGCCAATGCAAATGAAATCAAACAGTTAAGTTCTGGTCGTGGATTAAGTAATTTGACTTTTAAAACAGATGGCAGAGGCAATAACTCATTGCAGAGCTTCAAAGCCGCTCCTGCTCCAGCAGCTGCTCCACCAAAACCAGGAATGCAACCTCCACATTCTGAAGGCCCAGTAGATCATCATCCTCCGCATGAGAATGATAACGGCGGCGGTCTATAATTAGATCTTTAATAACAAAAAAAGCGACTAATTAGGTCGCTTTTTTTGTTATTAGAGTTTGTGATCTGCTTTAGGATTTCATATTTACAGATTCATTCATCACAAAACTTTGGTATCTAAATTAAATAATCACAATCCTTATATACTAGGATTAACATTCAATGTGATTTTATTTACTGCGCACACCAATTTATATCCTAAATCAGTAAGTATGGGGTATCATTGTACTATTAAAACTTACTTTTTAAACGGATTGGAATAACGAGGATCGTTTAAAAAAGCGGTATCCGTCATGCTCAACATAAATGCCTTAAGTGCCGCTTTCTGAGCTGGCTTTAAATTCAGGTGTTTTTCTTCGTGTGACATCATCGGATTTAAATTAGGGGAATTAAACTTAACGCCCTCACTGTAGTGGTCAATTACCTCATCCAATGTTTTAAATCTGCCATCGTGCATGTAGGGACCAGTAACTTGAATATTTAACAGGGACGGCGTTTTAAAAGTGCCCATATCCTGAGCTCTTCCAGTAATACCACCAAATCCCTTATCGGTAAACACAACATCCAAACCATTATTGGCAATTCCACCAAAAGTAGGATCTTGAATCTGCGCTTTACTATCTCCATGACAATGGAAACAATCAGCCCCGGTGACATTCCCATCCAAATCAAAGTCCACCAAGGCATTAAACAACAATGCACCCTGACCTTCCTCCGGAGTTAATTTAGAGAACTTCCCTGGGAAAAAATCATTAAACCGAGAACGATAACTTACAATGCTCAATAAAAATTGCTCCATGGCCAAACTCATATCAAACACGTTAGGCTCCGCATTAAACGCCTTTAAAAATGCATCCTTGTACATATTGGACCGGCGTAAACGCCTGTCCAATATAGGCAAAGTCATTGCCATCTCATTGTGCGCCTGAATTGGCTCAAATACCAATTCCCTCAACGTATTCTGCCTTGCATCCCAAAAAAACTTTTTATTGTATGCCAAATTGAATAATGGCGGTGTATTACGGTGGGTAACCAAGCCAAACACACCCCTACTCAATGCCACAGGCCCATCAGCAAATGCAAATTCTTGTTTATGACAACTTCCACAACTTATGGTACTATCAATACTTAAAATAGGATCATAAAACAACATCCTACCCAAAGAAATCCCTTCCTCAGTAAATGGATTATCTGCAGGTAATATGGGAATTGGTCCAAGTCGCTTATCAAAAATACTCGCCGGATCCACTGCCGTAGTTTTAAAAACCGGCTTATCCGGATCTACCGGCTTATCCTCACAAGCACTCACCGAAAACAATAATACCAGCAAAAAGACAAAAGTAATAAGCTGCCTAATTCCCAATACCAACGTTTTCATAATCAATTATTTATTCTACAATACCCAAACGAAAGGCTTTGTTATTGGTCATGTCATCCAACAACGATTGCATTAATTTCACTTCGTTGGTACCCGAACTGTGCGAAACACTTCCCGCAGCCATTTCGCGATTTCCCAAAACCTGATCTAGATGGTATTCCAAAGGCAAGACCAACTGCTGACCGTCTTTCAATTCGAAATAAACCTCAGAACCGGTCGCAGGATACGCCATGGAGAAGTTTCTAACGAAGTTATCCGTGGCGGTATGAAAACTAAACGTCTTCGTAAAATCCGCATCCCCAGTTTTCTTCCATCTACCATCCAAGGCTTGAAAAATATATCCACCAGCCCAACCCCAATGCAAACTCGTTACATTGGTGCTCAAAGGATGTGTGGTAGGCCATGCAGCAGGATCACCGTGGTTAATATCGTAATCCAAACCCATTTTTAACTTTAATCCTTTATACTTTCCAGCCGGTATAGCATAATCAAATTTAGTTCTAGCACCCCAAATGTTAAAATGCTGAAAACCATCCCCCAACACCAACCATGTTCCATCTTCACGTTCCAAGGCCATATCGCTTATCATTTGGCTTAAGTTAACGACTTGCAATACCTCGCCAAACTTATTTGTATATTCTCCGATTTGTATAAAAGCCTCTTTACCCTCCCATTTCAACCTGAAATCCAACGTTAATTTGGTTTCCTTTTTTACCGGTGGTGGAGGTACAACCTCAGGCTCACAACCCGCAAGAGTTAAAATCATAAAAACAACTATAAAAACATGTAAGGCCGTTTTGGTAAAAGTATTGAGCATAGTAAATCGTTATTTATACCCAAAGATAACAAATAGAAACGTAAATCGGCATGACTATCATCAAACTATGCTCCTTAAACAACAAAAAACACGGGCAAAACGAGTTTGTCCGTGTTCCAATGAAAAACTATTTTGGTTTTACTTCTTCAGTTTGGCAAGTGCTTCTTCCACCAACGCTAGATCTTTCTTGTAAACATCCAACAACGCTTTCAAGTTCTTGATATCCGCGTTTATAATCGCTATTTCCTTTTGTGCTTCTTTTATCTCAGGATCTGTTGGGTCCAACTTAGACATATTTGACGTAATAAATTCAAGTGCCTTCTCTTCCTCAATTACCGCTGCAGATTCTTTGGAGATTAAATCCGTTAAAAAGGTCTTCGCCTCTAACAACTCGGGCTCCGTTGTAGGCACTACAAACTTTTCACTAGTGCTTGTTTTGTCCTCTAAAATTGTTTGTGCCTTTAACGATGTTGCACCCAACAACGAAATTATTGCTACAATTAGTAATTTTTTCATATTCTTTATAATGTTGATTTAAGTTCAATTAAAAATTCGCTTACAGTTGGAAATTTTTTATTCTCCTTTTGCGCGTAATCCTTTCCGCTCTGCAATATTTCAAATGCCTTCTGTTTGTCATTTAACTGCATCGCAATAGAGGCCGCATTGAGATAACAATTTTCGTTTTTCATGTATTCGATAGACAACAATGCCAACTTCAACGCCTCTTGCAATGCAGCAGGATCGTCCGTAAGCTCACTTATCGCTTGAGATAAATTCGTTAGTAAATAGCCGTTTTTCGATGGAAATTTCTTGAAATATTCTATTATCGATGCAATGTAATTGACCGTGTCATTTCTTCTAATAAATTCATTTGCCTGAAACAAACCTATTGCTTTACTGATTTCATAATCGGTTAAATACTGTTTAGCAAACGACCTAATTACTGAAGTATCTAAAACACCTGTTTTCTGATCAAATGAAGCCTCAGCTATATCTCTCAATATGATATTGTCAACTTTTTCTGAAACTTTACCTGCGCCTAATTTCTGTTCAAATAATTCACGATTTCGGATTAAAAACTGAAAATGAGGCTCCGCTATGCTCTCAACAAATTCATATATAAATTTTACTGATTCTTCTGATTTCCAATCTGGATTCTCTTCCAAATAACACATTACACATTGACGTTGTAATTCCACATTATCCATTTCCTTAGACGATTCGGCCAGACTCTTGCAGAAATCTTTATTCCGAACACCCGTTTGAAACTTATAGCTCGCACTCAGATACTGCCTTTCTGGATTCAATGCATCCGCACCCAATTCAAGAAATTCTTTTACGGGGAATCCCCCCTTCTGCCTGTGCATCACTACCCCATTTTCATTGAAAAACAAGTATGTAGGATACCCAATAATCTGATATTTAGCAACGAAACTATTGGCCAATTCCGTTTCTAAATCTATTTTATATACCGTAAAATTCTTGTTGTAGAACTTGCCAACTTCTTTATTCTTGTATACCGCCGTATCCATATGACCGCATACATCACAATGCGAAGAATAGGCAATTAACAAACTATTTCTTTTGGATTTTTTTATCTGTATTTCAAATTCCTCCAAGGATTGTAAGTTGGTAATAAACTTTATACCTTGTCCAAAACCCTTAGAAAAACCTAGAAGTAATACAGCAGTAAAAACTACTAATCGTAAGCGCAAAACCATTCTTATAAAAACTATATAAGAAAGCTGTTAGAAGAAATCAGTACACAAAGGCTTGTTGAATGCCTTAACTATGTTTGCAATTCCAGTTGGATCCAAACTTTCCCAAGCAAACTCACCAGTTAATTGGGCATCATAGCACATCAACGCCGCATTTTCAGCACAGCTTTCGGCTAATTCTTTGCCCATCTCGCGAGCTCTATTTTTCAATTGCTGCTTAATTGTAGCCTGTGCAGTGGTTTTTGCAGTGGTTTTTGCTACTTGAGTTCCCACTCTTGCGGTAGTTGTAGCAGCAGAGCCAGATCCAAAGGTAGCAATGTTGAAGATGGCCTCACCAACGGATGAAACTTGGTCGAATATAGCCCAACCGCATTCTGTGGAATTAACCGCACAGCCCAAACCACATTTGGTTGGAAACTTAGTTGGACAATTATCAGCCCAGCATACAGGACCTACACCTTTATAACCAGTTCTGCAGGTCACATAACACAATCCATGTTGGTTGGTTTTCCCGTCAGAACATCCTGTTGGAATCAAACCCGCTCCACGGCCATAACTTTTCTTAGCACAAGAAACTCCTATATCTGTTTGGCCATCAACACAATTAGGGGAGCAAATACAACATCCTACTTGATGAAAACCACTTCTGCATCTTGGGTAAACTATTGCACCATTCTTCTGACAATTTCCATTACCGTGGGCTGCATGACATCTTCTGAACATGCCACGATCGTTAAAACCGTCACCAAAACGCCATGGGTATCCACCACCTCTTCCATAAGCAGCAGGTTTACCACAAAAAGCTCCGTCGTCCCTAAATCCAGCCGGACAACTCTGCCAACACACCGGACCTACTCCTTTATAACCAGCGGCACAAGGCTTGTAACACAAACCATCCCTTAATTCCATGCCACTATTACATTGATTAGGAATAGTGCCTACACCTCTACCGTAGGATCCCATCCAACACATTTTCTCATTTACAGCATTCCCTCCACCAGCTTGGGTGGCATTTGATTTAGTTATACTATAAACGGTGCTTCCGCTTTGTGCCGATACTAATCCAACTGTAAAACTCAATACAGCAATTGCAAATGATTTGATTTTCATATTTGAATTTAATACGGCAATTAAAGGCTTCCCACACCTTCAAGGCTCAATCATGTACAAAATTCAATACGATATGGAAATTATACAATACTCAACCCATCAAAATTGAACACATCCATAATTTCTTAGCGAAAACCTTACACAATATGAAATTAGTGCTTTTGAAATGGCAGTGTATAGACAAAGTTTTGATCGTTAACTTTTAAAAAATATACACCGACAGCAAAACCAGACATAGGAACAGAAAAATACGATTCCCCGCCTGAAACATCTTTCCCTTTCCACAAAATCTTACCGGTTACATCCAATAATTCTACATCAAACTTACCTCTATTTCTTCCCACAACCACAGGATTTCCAACTGCCGGATTAGGCATAATTACAAATACATCTTCTTGCAAAGCATCCAAATTCATTCCACCTACTTGAGCCTTGGCCAAAACCCGTGTCCTTGGATCAAATTCCGCACCAGCCATGGCAAAACCCGGTGTAAACTCAAACTCTTGAGCTGTATCTGTTAAATAAAATACGCGCTCCAGAGTTTTTCCCTCCCCCCAAAATAAAACAGGAACCCGCATGTGGAAAAACGCAACACTGGGATCCGAAGCACGCTGAGAAATCCTAACCACTACCTTGCCCTTTCGTTGTTTCCAATCAATCCTTAAGTACGGAAAACCCGCGCCGTTAATCCATTCGTTAAAAAAAGTATCCAATCCATGACCAAACTCACGTTCCATATACCCTCGGAAATCATCTTGATCTGCAAAGCCATCGCCCCGCCCTTTACCAACCAAATACTTACGCAAGGCACCAAAAAATACAGAATCCCCTACCTTGTCCCGTAACATGTGCAATACCCATGCTCCTTTATTGTAGGTTAACCTACCACTAAACAACACCCCAACATTCAATGTATCCCTAGCGTAAACACTACCCCAATCGCGTGAAGTAACATCATCCCGCATTCCTTTCAATCGATCTGTAAAACTCTTTTGCCCACGCAAAAATTCATGCGCTAATGCATTTATATAAGTTGCAAATCCCTCATTTAACCACAAATCTCCCCAATTCGCACAAGTGACATAATCGCCAAACCATTGGTGAGCCAACTCGTGCGCCATCAAATCCCACCCTAAATCCACCATAAAACTCATCGTCTGGTGCTCCATACCCCCGCCCCACGTAAATTGTGCATGTCCGTACTTTTCCCTGTCAAACGGATATGGAATAAACAAACTATCCATCATCCTCAATTGAGGCAATATACCTTTAGCATCCCGCTGCCATGTACTCAAGAATTGAGGAAAACAATAGTTCTCCACCGGCATTCTCCTGCCATCGATAAACGTTACCGTATCCGAAAAACGAGCATAGTTGGTTACCGCAACTGCCACCAAATAGGTGGGAATAGCATACCGGTGCTTCCAAACATAACGCATACTTCTACCCGCATCCACAGGCTCCTCCACTACTAACATTCCGTTACTCGCTACTCGTAACCCCGTATCGGTCACAACTTCAATGTCCAAAGAATCTATCTTATCGTGCAAGGACTGCTTACAAGCCCACCAGAATTGAGCACCATACGGCTGGCTCAATGTGTGGATCACCGGTCCAGTTTTATGATTATCCAACACGTAATAACCAAATCCTCCTCCATTCACCGGATTGCCGCTATACGCAACCCAAAATGAATCCCTACTCCCTCCAATCCAACCCCCAGGTTTGGTAACATAACCGCCATTACCAAATCGTAAAACGGATAATCTGCCCGATTTATCCCAAGCAGAATCTACCTGCATGCCCGATACCAAATCAAACCCCAACGAATCCCGGTCACCCAGTACCGTTACCCCAAATTTCGTAATCCCGCGCAACGTGGATCCAACGCGAGGGTTTACCCAAAGCTGCAATCGATTATAATTAATTAGATACCCATGTTTAACTCCAGAATTCGATCGTCCCTTAACCCCTTGCTTTGCCGAAAAAACCAAACGCTGTTTGCATAACGATTCCTCGCAACCTATCGGTTCCTCTACCAAAATCTCCCCCAATCCTTGAGCTTGCAAATTCCTAGAACCCACCAACAAGTTAAGAACCAACACCAACACAGAAAAAGCCACACGATTCCAAAGTATGCGATTTCCACTCATTGATGATTTCTGTAGCATATTTTACAAATTTCCACAATTCAGCCTCCTAAACCAAACTCCTGTATAAAAACCCTAAGCATATCCTACCTTTGTGCCTGTGAAATTCACTTGGTTACCCTTGTTTTTAATCATCCTACTCGGCTCCATTTGGGGGAGCTCGTTCATCTTGATGAAACGTGGATTAGAAGTTTTTACCCCAATCCAAGTGGCGGGATTACGACTATTTTTGGCAGGTGTATTTCTAACTCCATGGGTATACCGATATGCTTTCGGAAGTAAATCCATCAATCAAAATCAACAAAAACTCATTTCACCCAAAGACTATTTTTTTCTTGTAATTACCGGCTTTGTTGGCAATGCCATTCCTGCTTTTTTGTTTTCTACCGCCGGTACGTTAATTCCCTCCGGTTTGTCAGGTATTCTCAACGCCTTCACCCCAGTATTTACGCTAATTGTAG
>CAYUNO010000004.1:0-27447 GCA_964446075.1 uncultured Flavobacteriaceae bacterium
GGATTATTTCCATATCTAAGGGCTATGCAACGGGCTTAATACTGGGACTATTGAGTTTCGGGCCTTCCTTTTTTACCTTAATTCACGCAGGAATTCAAGGGGGTAAGAAGGCTGGGTTGCGCATGGCCATGGGGATTTTCATGAGTGAGACATTGGTTGCATTGGCTTGCTTTTTTGGCTTATCGAGTTATTTTGTATTGCCCGCCTTTAAGTTGATTTTTTCGGGAGTTGCATCCATGGGTTTACTAATTATGGGAATTAGAGCTTGGTACAGCAACAATCAGGATTTACCACAACTACCTGCTTCCGCAACGGCTTCCTTTTCCAAAGGATTTATTACTAACTCGTTAAATCCTTTTGTATTGATGTTATGGGTAGGGATTTTAGCCACTGCTTCTGTGGGTCATGAGGGTAAAACCTTTGCCGATAGGTTGCCAATTTTAGTGCAGTTGTTGGGTATTTTATTAGCTCTGCTTTCTTTGGATTTAGGGAAAGTTTATCTCAGTGACTATATCGGCAAGAAAATAAGCAATCGCGTTTTTGCAATTATCACACGGTATTTTGGTTTTATTTTAATCGCTATAGGATTGTATTTTGGGTATCAATTTGTAGATATGTTATGGTTGCGGAATAGTTCAATTTTTTAACAATAAAATACATGGGTATCAGTTTGAATATTAATTACTTGCTAAACGTGGTTTTGGCCTTAATTATGTTTGGATTGGGACTTGGGTTAACCCGTAATGATTTTAAGCAACTCTTTGATCAGCCCAAATCTTTGGGTATAGGTTTGTTTTCTCAAATGGTATTATTGCCTGTTTTTGCAGCGTGGTTAGTTAGTAATTCTAATCTTAGTCCAGAACAGCAGGTGGGAGTGATGATTTTAAGTGTTTGTCCGGGCGGTATAACCTCCAATTTAGTGAGTTATTTTGTTCGAGGTAATGTGGCATTAGCCGTATCGCTTACGGTTTGTAACGCGTTTTTATCGTTGTTTACTATTCCTTTTTTGGTAAATATTTTCTTAAGTTGGTTGATGCCCTCAGCTGCGATGGGTATAATTGAATTGCCTTTTTGGGATACGATGTTTGACATTTTTGTTGTTACGATTATACCAGCAGGCATGGGTATGTTGGTGCGTGATCGTTTAGGAAATAATGTATATCGATTATCGAAAACAGTAAACGCTATCTTACCCATATTGTTATTATTGGTTTTTGCAGCCAAATTTCTTGCTAAGCCAGATAACGGTGGAACACAAACAAGTATTGCAGACATTCTTGTGTTAACACCCTATGCTATTTTATTGAATGGTGGTAGTATGTTATTGGGGTTTTTGGCGGGTTTGCCGTTTAAATTATCTTTTCAAAATAGAATTACAGTAGCCATTGAAGTTGGGCTTCACAATACAGCATTGGCCTTATTAATTGCAGGCGAAAAATTGAACCAACCCAGTATGGAAAAGCCAGCATTGGTTTATGCGTTGTATTCCTTTTTAGTCACCTTTGGTGTTGCTTATTTGATGGTTCGATTGCAAGAGCGATTCTTTAAAAAAAGCAACGATTTGATCAATTAGTTTTTCGGGTACCAAGTGGTTAATCGATAAATTGTGATCTAGACGATTTCGGATATCTGTTGCTGATATATCTATAAGTGGGGCTTGATGCCAAGTAGCATTGTAGGGCATGGGCGCTGGAGCTGTTTCGTATCCGGGTCTAGCATAAACGTGTAGGGGGGCAATTTGTGCAATTTCTTCTGCATTTTGCCATTTATGAAAACTGGAAAGATTATCTCCGCCCATGATTAAATAAAAACTATGCTGGGGAAATTCTTGGGTTAATCTTAATAATGTTCTGTACGTGTAGCTGGGCGTACCTATGGAAAATTCAATATCTGTAACAGATAAACACTCTTTATTTTCTGTGGCCAATTTCACCCATTCTAATCTAATTTCAGCGGGTATGAGTGTTTCTTGTTTTTTGTGTGGATTGAGCGGTGATGGCACAAACCAGACCTGGTCTACTGGAATGTGATTTAGCATGTAGGTAGCTACATCCAAATGACCAAGATGAATTGGATTGAACGATCCAAAGTATAAACCAATCCTCATTTTATCGGTTAAGGAAATTCTCTACAATCGATTCGCATTCTTTTAAGGTCACTGCTAAATCGTCATTCACTACTACTAGATCGTATTCCTTTTCGAAGCTTAATTCGTAATTGGCTTTAGCAATTCGTTCTTTCAGCTGGTGCTCCACTTCGGTACTTCGTTTGGTAAGTCTATCCATTAAAATTTCTACCGAAGGTGGTCTGAGAAAAACAGCTAATGCCTGATCTCCAAACTGTCTTTTTAGATTCAATCCACCCTTTACATCTACATCAAAAATTACAGCTTTGTTGAGGTCCCAAATTTTGTGGACTTCGCTCCACAATGTACCATACAGAATGCCCGCGTACACTTCTTCGTATTCCAAAAAGGAATTCTCTTGAACGTGCTGTTTAAATACCGAAGGCTCTAAAAAATGGTATTCTAAACCGTTGGTTTCTCCTTCACGGGGTTTGCGTGTTGTAGCTGAAACGGAAAATGCCAATTGGTCTCCCATAACTTTCAAGAGATGTTTTACTACCGTGGTTTTACCAGAACCCGATGGAGCAGAAAAAATGATGGATTTCTTCACGATTTTAACTTGGTAAAGGTCGTTATTTTTTCGGAATCTATTTGATTTTGGTTGGGGTGGTTTTGGAGTTTTGCGAAAATTGCAAAAGAAATGATTGAAAAAAGGGGATTTCCCCTAAAAAAATTGGATGCTATATAATAGATTACTTTAGTCATGGAATTGTAATTATTTTTAAAATTTGAGGCTTGATTCCAAATGCTAAAAGTTGTAGTATCTAATTGTAAATAAAAAAACTAGATTTGTAGAATTGGGTAAACTTTTACCACAATAACTGCGTCCTATAGAGAAAACTATCCGATGAAAAATTTGCTCAAATTTTGTGAAATAGCTTTTGCCGAAAGAGTAAACCTTAGCCCATGGAAAAAATCCGATCAGAATTTAGAGAAGATGAGGGGTATAAAAGCAATAAAACAGCTCATATTCGCGAAATTTCGGGGTGTTGTTTTTTTGGCTCTGACATGTTTGGGGACAGAAATAGGCTATGGCCAGAAGGCTTGGGTAACTCCAAGTCCGGTAAATCCTAACGATACCATAACGCTTTGGGTAGATTTAAAACAATGTACGTTTGCGGGGGTACCCAATATTTTGGGAGCAACGCAGCCCTTATACTTATGGACCTGGGTTCCCAAGGAACATCCATCGGGACATCCTATGAGCAATGGGTCTTGGACCGCAAGTAACGAGGCATTAAAAATGACACATGCGGGCAACGATGTGTATTATTTCAAAATGATTCCAACCAAATTTTACGAGGTATGTGCTGCCGAATTGTATGCGAACGATATATTTTTCTTAGCTAAATTCAAGAATGGCAGCAATGGAGCCAACGGATACGAATGTAAGACCGAAGATTTGAGGGTGGATATTACAGAAAATGTTTCAAATCCCACAGTATGTAATACGTTCATGAAGAAGCGCAGTCTTTCGTTGGCAGAATTGGTGCCAAGTGGCGGCACGCGAAATTTCTCTACAATGACTCCCGTGGCTTCGGCTACACGGGAACTGATTGTCTTAAATAATGGGATTTCCCGATTGAGCAAGTTTCATTGGTACGTAGGCCATGGAACAAGTACTGGAAACCAAATAGATGCCTTTGCAATGCGTACCAACGATACCGGAAAGGTGTTGAGTTTTTTGCGATTTGGTGATAAAACAGGCACCGCATATAGGGATCGACTTTACAATGTGGCCATGACACCCAACGGTGGAGCCGTGGCGGTGGGCAGTTCGCACGTTCAAGCGGTGGGTGCTGATTTGGGTACGGTTCATTATTTTGATAATACAGGAGCATTAAAATGGTCGCGCCGGACTCCCTCTTCCAGCAGAAATGGCAGCGAGGACTTAATAAATAACGTTTATGTTTTCAATGGTAATAGAATATTGGTGGTGGGTGAAGGCGTGCAATATTCGGGAAAACGAAATATGATTGCGGCCCTATTGGATTCTTCGGGCAATACTTTGTGGCATCACAACATCGATTTAAACAACAACGAGCACCATGCCTTGGGTGCTTCTCGCGTAGGAAACGAATGGGTTATCACCGGATGGTCGAGATCCACATCTACGTTTCCATTCGCAGTTTTCATCAAAGATGCCGGTGGGGTGAGGAAGGTATGGAAAGGGACATCAAATGGTACCAATTCATTCTCCGAAGTGGTAGTAGCTCCAAGCGGAACTATCTTCACAGTTGGGTCTACGGGGGGGGCTTTTACAGGGAATTTCTTGGTAACGGCATTCACCGCCAGCGGTAGTAGAAAATGGTCGAAATCCATAGGGGCAAATGCCGCCATTGAGCAGGGATATACGTTGTTTTTGGACGGAGGCAGTTTATGGGTATCAGGGGTTTCTCAGGGGGCTCCTAACCGTATGATGCTGGTACAATTGGATACCAACGGTAATACCCAATTAACAAAATTCTTTTCCAACGGAGGAGCGTCTAGTTTCACCGTACAACCCAATGCTCGGTCCATTGCGAAAATAGCCTCCGGAGGATTATCGGTGTTGGGTTTAGATGCAGTTACCGGTCCGCACATCAACGTAGCATTCGTAAATCCATGCGAAAACTTTTGTGGAATTGCCAATCATTCCGTAACCAATGCTACGGCGAACTGGAACTGGGATACCTCGGCATATACAGTATATCAGCCGGGTAACTTTGTCAGTTTATCCGTAGATACGTTATCGGTTAAATCGACCTACACGCAAGTTTGCCAATCGGCCTGTCCATTGCCCATTAAGGTGTTAAAAACAGACTATTTGCTTTGTACGGGTGTTCCTTCGGTAACCGTTGATGCTACGCAGGTATTAGGTCAATCCTATTCATGGAACGACGGTTCTTGTGCGGCTAGTAGAGTATTTACCACCGCGGCTTCCAATGTTGTTGTTACCACGAGCAGTGCTTGTGGGACGCGGAAAGATACCTTTAATGTGATTACAGGTGGCGCTCCAACCAAACCCAATTTAAAAGACACTACTTTTTGTACTACTCCCATTAATTATACGGTAGATGTGTCGCAAAAACTATCAACCCACGTTTGGGATAATGGAAGTACACTGCCTACTCGCACTTTCACAACGAAAGGGAATTACTGGGTAGAGACCAAGAATATTTGCGGGTTCCGGGTAGATACATTGAAATTATCGTTGATATTGCCGCCTGTGGCTCCTGTGCTTCCCGATACTGGATTTTGCGTGGGTGGTTCTGTAGTGGTGTCTTTCCCTAAATTACTTATCAATAAATACATTTGGCCCGACGGCGATACGATGGTTCCTAAACAATTTGTAACTGAGCAAAAAGTGATTTTGGAAGTGGTGAATCAATGCGGAGTTGCTTATGATACGTTTGATGTTTTCATGCGATTAGCTCCCACCAAAGCGCCCATCAAAGACACCACATTTTGCGCTAGGCCGTTTAATTGGAGCATAGATGCCACCCAACCTGGTGCCAATATTTATCAATGGAGCGATGGATTTACTACACCCCAGAGAAATTTTATTTTTGCGGCTAAATATTACCTATTTACCAGCAACAAATGTGGCAGCAGAATTGATTCCATGACCATTCGATTTGATACGTTGCCAGTACGAGTATTCACCGATACACAATTCTGGTTTTGTAGGGGCGATCGTTACGTGATTAAAGGCGGCCAGCCTTTTGGTACATTTAAATACGAATGGAATACTGGGGCAAAGACTCCAGAAATTACCGTTGGCACCTCGGGGATTTTTACATTGAGAACTTTTAACGCCTGCGGCGAGCGAATAGATAAACTTCAGGCTTATGCCGAAGTTGGGGGGTGGTGTAATTGCAATTGGTACATGCCCAACGCTTTCACTCCGTATGGTTCCACAGGAAGAAACGATGTGATAAAACCACTGATTTATTGCGGTGTGAAAGAAGGATATTGGAGTGTATACGATCGCTGGGGCACATGCATTTTTGATCGCAGGCCGTTGAATGAAGCTTGGGATGGCAATTATATGGGAGAATTAGTTCCCGAGGGAATGTATATTTATTCGATTCATGCCATATTTGATGAGTCGGTTAAAGGTTATAGAAACTTGGATACGCATGGAACTTTCTTATTGATCAGCGGGAAAAAAGATTAAACTAAGCTATATGAAAAATAAATTACTACTTATTATTCTCTTTACCGGAATGTTTGGGGGTGATTCCCAAGCACAGGTTACAACAGGAGAAGGGTTTGAAACAGCTGTTCCTCCCACGGGGTGGATTACAGTAGGTGGCGGCGGATTTGGTGGGGCAACATGGTCCAGAAGAACGAATGCAACTACAGGCTTTACAGCGGCCGGAACTACACCATCTGCGACTACTTTTGCTGGAAATGGAATGGCTCGTTTTACTTGTCGAAATATTACAGCGGGTTCTACACAGTCGTTGTGTTCTCCAGTGATCGATTTAAGTAAAAGGGGATCTCAAAATTCGTATGTGACCTTACATATGTATCGTGATACTATTTACAATACTGCCGATAGCGTTACTGTTTGGATTAATACTGCTCGAAATTTAACAGGTGCAAAGAGATTGGGAGGTATTGCACGATTCGCAAAAAATACTTATCCAGATTCTGTTGCTCAAGGTTGGCATCGATATTCATTTGCCATTCCTTCGTCCTATACCGGAACTACCAATTATTTCCTAATTCAAGGTACAGCTCGAGGAGCAGCGAATGCCGGGAATATTTTTATTGATAGCGTAATATGGGATGCGTTTCCAACGTATTGCGAAGGAAAACCAAATTCAGGTACGATTACGGCAAATCGTTATAAAATTTGTGGTGGAACATTTGCAAATATTCAGTTAGCATTAACTGGACAAACTACTACTACCGGCACTTCATTTTCTTGGCAGACTTCTACAGACTCAGTGAATTTCACAACCCAAGGCGCTTTAAATAACAATGCGAACCCCACGCAATTATTTTTTAGAGCAACAAGTCTTAATCATTGGGTAAGAGTTATTGTCAGTTGTGCTAATTCTGGAGAAAATGATACTTCAGATTTAATAAAAATTTATTTTGTTGATGGAACGGCACCTGTAATAACCATCAGCCCTAACCCTGCAGTTGTTTGCGCCGGTGCTTCTACCCCAGTAAAATTAGTTGCAAGTGGAGCGGAGTCCTATTCGTGGTCACCATCAACAGGTTTGAATACTGTATCTGGAGATACTGTGTATGCCTTACCAACCAATACAACCACATATACGGTATTAGGTATGGATTCATTGGGATGTACTGGACAGGCAAATCGACAGGTTCAAGTTCAACAAGGCCCCAATGTTACGTTAACAGCTGCGGACACCTTGGTTTGTCAAGGAGATTCAACATTATTAACAGCAGCGGTTACAGGGGGTCCACCAAATGCTACTTACACTTATAGTTGGTCTAACGGCGGTACCACTAGAACTACGATGGGAACTGCAGTGGGTTCAATCAATAGTTTCACAGTTAGTGTTAAAAATGTTGCAGGATGTGAAACCATCAAATCCGTAAATATTGCGTCGGCATTAAAGCCCGCAGCCGCGATGAGTTACACGGTGGTAAGCGGAAGAACGGTTCAATTTAAATTCGCGGGTAATAACGCGGCAGATGTATATTGGAATTACTCTGATGGTAACGAAAGTTTCCAAAAAGAACCCGTATACACGTTCAGCGCCGATGGGACATTTAAAGTAATGGTGGTTGCAAATAATCCTCCATGTAAGTCGGATACTGTTTATTTCGATGTAACCGTAACAGCCTCTAATTCGGTTAAAACAGTGGCTTTAAATCAGTTTGTGTTGATGCCTAACCCAACTCAAGGTAGTGCATTGGTTCGATTTGTAGGAGAAGAGAAACACTTAGCTATTCATGTTACCGATGCAACAGGAAAAATTGTGTTTAATCAGAATTTCCAACAAGTTCAAGGTCAGAAGGGAGTGGAATTATCGTTAAATCACTTAACTCCTGGCTTGTATCATGTGGTGATTAAATCTTCAAAGGGGGAAACCCGATCGAACTTACAGATTATTCGATAATAAGAAATAGATGTGACAGGCTCTAGTGGTAATTGTTGACAATACAATCATTTCTAGAGAATAATTGCAACGAATTGAGTCACTAAGTGAATACATTCAGTCATTAAGTAAATATATTAAGTTTTACAAATTAGGTTTCAGAAAGAGGTCGTTTCATCTAGAGACGACCTCTTTTTTTATAAATGTACGTTAGATGATTAACGTACAGTGTTTTGGAGCTATCTTTTAGGAATTAGTAGCTTTTGACCCGGTTTGATGGCCTTCGGATTTCTCAAATGGTTTTTCTTAACAATGGCATCCACAGTTACATTGTATCGTAGGGCAATTCGATATAAATTCTCACCTGATTTCACGGTGTGCACTACATCTTTATAGTAGGTTGGCTTCGGGGTTACAGATTTGGGACTGGGTTTATTGGGTTGGATGGGAGTGGATGTTTTGGGTTTGTTTTGTGTTGATACGGAATCAATCCAAAGCTGTTCGTTTATCTCGGATGAAGAGATTCCGTTAAAATTTGTAGGGGATTTTAATCGCAACAACGATGCAAAAGAATCAATTTCGTTGTCTAATGCGTCGATTTCGATGGGTAGTGGCGTGGCCTGATTGTATTCTTCCAATAGGGCTGATGCTATCATTTTACCTTGCAGTGTGTATCCGGCACCTGTGAAATGGACTCTATCTTTTAAAGTTAACCCCAATTGCTGCCAACGGTAAATCGAATTCCATCCACCCATGGCTGAATTCAAATCGAAATAAGCAAACCCTCTTTGATATGCTAACTCTCGCAATATATAATTTACTTCTTTTTGTTTGGGGGGAATTTTCCCGTTGCTACGAGTGTCCTGACAATTGGCAAGAACTATAGCGGTATTAGGCAATGCAAGTTGAAGTGAGTCTAAGAATTTTTGGACCGTTATGTAATATTCCGCGGCAATCAATTTTCCATTGTAAGCCTCATTGGTGCCAAAACTAAAAATGACAATATTGGGTTGCACATATTCTAATTGTTGGATTGCATACCCAGCATTTTTAATAAAATGGGTAAATTGTGATCCAACTACACCATAACTTTGATACTCCACTCCGCTATTGTTGGCAGATTCTAATTGAAATCCATAAAAGTCTACATGTGTTTGGGCTGCATTATTTCGGTTAAATTCGAAGGACAGTGACTGAATGCTGCCTTTATTCAGGGTGGGAAAGGTAGATTGCCCCCAGGATCTAGCAGGAGTTCTGTTCACAGCGTCACTGTAGATTAAAGGTAAATCTTGAGACACCAAATCCCCCGATGATTCTAGAACAACGGATCTAGCGCTGATGTCGAAAGAGGTACTATCCAAACTATGCCAAACCTTAATTCGTTGGTAGGGTATTGCTTTGAATTTATCGGAAAAGTTTAGGTGTATACTGGCATTTGGAGTGTAGCTGGTTAATCCATAACCCGTAATTCCTAGTCCTCTATCCAAGGAGGGGGTCATGGTTTTATAATCAATCCAAACACCCGTTGTTCTTGCGGAAATTCCCCGTGGCCCATAACTTTTTGCTAAACCATAAGGGAACAAATAACCACAGCCGGCATTTCCGAAGTGTTGCTGGAATTGTTGGCGAATTGCATCGCTGAGAATATCGTTTTGAATATGACTATCTCCAATATGAACAATCTTGAATCGTTTTTTTAGCGGTGCGGGTGGGGGTGTTTTTCGATTACTTGGAGGTAATACGAGGGAACTGTAGTTGGGATGAAGTTTTGCTAATTCTCTAAGTTGATTTTGAAGCAATGCAGAACTGGAGAGATAGGTATGGGCTTTGTATGAAGTGGGAGTAGTATTGCTATCTAAGGACGTTGAATGTACGGAAGTGGAAAATGCGCAGGTTGCCATCATTCCACAAAAAAGTAGTTTACATCGTAGCATCAATCCCGTATATCCCCGCATTCCTTTTTTAGAATTGGAAATAGATGAATGGTTGCACAACATCGTCTCTGAATTGCGTGATGATTTGTAAGGAGAACAGCATTATAAAAATCCAGAGCCAGGCAGGAATTTTCTTAATCCAGCCAAATATTCGTTGTTTAAGATTTACTGGAAAGAATACAATGGTGGCAGCCACTATCAACATGACGATGATCTCGGGTCTAGAAAACCAAAATCCTTGAAAATCTATCCATTGGCTTTTAAATACCATGTTTCTTATAGAATCGTAAGCGGATTGAAAACTCTTGGCTCTAAAGAAAATCCAACAAATAGCCACAAAATGAAATGTGAGTAATGTATTCGCGATTTTAGCGGGGAATGAAAACCATGGGGCTGAAGCGGAGGCAGAAGATTTGTTTTCAGTTCCCATTAAAGTGCTCCATGCTTTATGAAAGGCTAATGCCGCGCCGTGTGCGAATCCCCAAAATACAAATCGCCAATCGGCACCGTGCCAAAAACCACCTACTAGCATCGTAATAAATAGGAACACGTACATATTCACTTCTCCTTTTCGGTTGCCACCCAACGGGATATAAATGTAGTCTCGCAACCAACTACTCAGCGAAATATGCCATTTTCTCCAGAAAATAGTAATATTGCTCGCGGTGTAGGGGTTATCGAAATTTTCTTTCAATTTATAACCTAGCATCAGGGCAATACCAATGGCTATGTCGGAGTACCCTGAGAAATCAAAATAGATTTGAAAGGTGTACGCATACATGGCTAAGAGATTTTCACCACCCGAATAGGCCGATGGGGCGAGATGCACCAAATCGGCGTATTTAGCCAAGTAATCGGCGATAAATAATTTTTTTACCAGTCCGATAATTATTCGGAATATACTGTCCTTGAAAAGGGCTGTATTGATTGCTTGAGGTTGGAAGATTTGGGGAAGGAAATCTTTGGCACGAACAATTGGACCGGCAACGAGGTGCGGGAAAAATGTCATGTAAAAGGTATAATCTACAAAGTCTTTGGTGGCAGAAATTTCTTTTCTGTAAACGTCCAATATATAGCTAATGGATTGGAATGTATAAAACGATATTCCGATGGGTAGGAATAAGTTCTTCGGACTGAAATTGGTGTGAAATAGGCTATTGCAGTTTGCAATAAAGAAATCTGCGTATTTGAAATACAGCAAGAACGACAAACTGTAACCCACTGCCAGCCACAGGTATAATTTCTTCTTTTTACCTTGGGCTTTTTCAATTTGGATGGCAAATAAATAATCGCTTAAGATCATTAATCCAAACAGCAACAGAAAGGGCCCGCTACTTTTGTAATAGAAAAATAAACTGAAGAGAATAATGTAAACCTTCCGCAGCCATTCTTGTTTAAAAACCAAGGCATAACCCAATAAGAAGAATCCAAAAGTTGCTAAAAAGGTGAATTCGGTGAAAAACCAGGGTTCCTTGGTTGAGTACCGCAAAGCTTCCATGACGGATATTCGCAGTTTTTCTGCAGTAAATGATTCCGATAGCCAACTCCAGTTATTTTCCATTAGTATCCTCGAAATTTAGCTGCGTTCATCATGATAATATCGGCTCTCAAAGGTCTTGCCCTTTTGGTAGGTGTTTTTAGGGGTATTCGCCATTTAGCGGAGTTATTTATCCAACCGGCGAGACTATCCATCCAGATACGGTAACCTTTGTTGTTGGGATGCCTTCCGTCTTCGGCACGGGGTAAAACCAATTGTTTGGTATAAAAATAGGTACCTGTATCGGCAGCTCGGGCAAATACATCGTTGATTCCAAAGTCTTCTTCCCAGTTAGCAGGTCCTATCCAGGTGTAAGGGATTCCTCGTAATTTTTTGGCTAATAATCGAGCTGCGCTGCTTCTGGCTTTTAAATCTTTGGCAAACAATTCGTTTAATCCCATTACTATAAAAACGTAGGTGGGTTTGTATCGCTGTATTATTTTGGCGATGGTGTCTGCTTTGGCAAAATTAAAAACAGTGGCTGAGTACCATTCTACGCAGGCCACCAATTTATGACCATTGGCTAAACAATAATCGTTTAACGGATAACGCAATCCACCTGCTTCCGAATCCCCAATTAGTAACACGCGATGTTTGGTGGTATCGGTAAATATTGGATTGAAAAATGGGGTTAATGAGGTAGATACTTTAAATCCACCTGCAGAAGTTGGTATTGGATTTAAGGAATCCATGGTTAACGTGGTGGCTGTATCCGAAATGGCGAAAGGCTGAAATGAAACCGTATCTTGTTCTGTAATTTCCTCTGTAACTACCGATGTAACTTCCTCCAATCCTGTTCCCCATTGGAACTTCTTTAAGTCGTACCCTGCAATCTTGATTGTGTAGGGGGAAATCGAAAAAATAAAAATCAGTAAACTGGGAATTAAAATCACTAAACCCGCCCAAACTATTAATCCTCTGGAAGAACCTTCAATAGGACCTAAACTATGGTCATTAAAATTATTAGGTTTGTTGATTGGCTCCACAATAGCGTTCAAAATTAACGTTCAACTATCAATTCTTCGTGTAATTATTACGAATTTTTTATTTGGGTTTGCGTAAATTGCAACAACTAAATTCAGCCATGAGATTTTTAAGTGTATTTCTTGCGTTTTTTTTAATTAGTTTTCCTGTTAAAAGTCAGACAGCAAGGGATGTTGCAGTGGAATTGTATACTTCTTGGGAGGAAGGTAAGGGGCTTAAACTTCAATGGAAGAGTGATCCAAATGCTAAGAAATATGAAGTGTATACTCGGTCTGCAGGCGGTATAGGTTGGGACTTAAAAGACACCTTTGGGGTAAATGGACTTTCGTATTTAGACACCACCATGAAAAAAGGCATGGTTCGGGAGTATCGCGTTGCGAAATGGCATACTAAGTACAGTGGATTTGCCGGCAACGGGTATATCACAGCAGGGTATGAGGTGCCCCAGAAATCATTGGGTAAAGTTTTGATAGCCGTAGACTCATCCTACAGTATCGCACTTTCTAAGGAAATTAGTGAATATGTAGATCAGTTAACTCGAGAGGGCTGGGAGTGCATCACTAAATCTTTTTTGCGTAATGATTCTGTTACCCGAATTAAAGCTTGGGTTAAGAATCAATACATGAGCGATACGGCAGGCGTGAAAGCCCTGATTTTGTTAGGCAGAATTCCAGTGCCCTATAGCGGTAACTTCAGACCCGATGCCCACCCTGAGCACACTGGGGCCTGGCCGGCAGATTTATATTACGGTTCATTTTCGATTAATTGGACCGATGCCACAATTAATAATACCTCAGCTGCTAGATCAAATAATCATAACACACCGGGAGATGGTAAATTTGATTTAAGCCGATATAATACGTCAGCAACCTTGCCCAATGCTGCTCAAAAGGTTGAACTTCCTGTTGGTAGAATAGATTTATACGATATGGCTTCATTTTCTGCCAATGATACGGTATTGGTAGCTCGTTATATTCGAAAAAATTTGGCCTTTAGACGGGGCGATTTTAGAGCGGTTAACCGAAGTTTAATTGATGATAATTTTGGGTATTTCAATTCCGAAGCATTTGCATCGGGAGGATTTCGAAATTTCTCAGTTCACGCTGCTGATTCTGTTTTCGAACGAGATTATGTATCATCCATGCGAAAGTCTAGCTATTTGTGGAGTTATGGGTGTGGGTCGGGTTATTATACCGGGGCAAGCGGGGTTGCCAGCAGTAGTGACTTCGTTACCGATAGTATATTAAATCCCTTTACGTTAACCTTTGGTAGTTATTATGGTGATTGGGACAATGCAGATAATTTCCTGCGTGCTCCGTTAGCTTCCCGAGGTTGGGGATTGGTTTCGGTGTGGAGTGGTAGGCCCTATTGGCTAATGCATACTACCGCGTTGGGACAGCCCATGTACACAGCGGTGTTGAATACCTACAATAGTTATCCCAATTATAACACGGCTGGACAGTACAGCGGAGTTCATGTTGCTTTAATGGGAGATCCAACATTGAAGGTCTATCCTGTTCCTGCATTGAAACGGGTAAAGGTTGTTAATACCTGCAGTTTAGAAAATAAATCCCAAATACAGTGGAAATCAACCGGTGCCGATGCCGATTCAATTCGGATCGATTGGCTGGACTCAAAAAATCAATGGGCACACTATAAAACCGTTGCTTCCACAGACACCTTTTGTTCACTGAACTTTGACACGGGGCGATATACCCTGTCGGTTCGACCCAAAAAGTTAATGTCCAGTTCTTCTGGGACATGGTGGGATCTTGGAGCTAGAGAAATACGGAGCTTTATCGTAAATCCATTGCCTACCATTTCTTTAAATTATTCTAAACCGTTTTACTGTTTCGGGGATAGCATTAAAATCAGCGATGATATCCGTAAAGGTACTCCGAAGAAACAATGGCAATGGGCTGTGGGCAATAAAAAGTTAATTACGGATAGCACCGGCCGATGGGCGGGAACCGCAACGAATAAAGGGAAAATGGATGTGTTTTTAACTGTTACCAGCGATTCGGGTTGTACTAATACCTTTGTAGACAGTATATTGGTTAAATCATTGCCCAATATCAATATCCTTGGCGATACTGCGGGATGTGCTGGAGCTAATTTGTTGTTTAAAATTGAGAACAATGGTAATAATCGCTTGGATACGGTGTTTTGGTATTTAGGCAGTACAATGATTTCTCGAAAGGATATGTTTATCTATACTTTAACCGCTCCAGGTACGTTTAAATTATCCGTATCCGCTACAGATAATTATGGTTGCGTTGGGCGAGATACACAGGAATTTATTATTAAACCAACACCGAAAAAACCGGAAATTACTGTAATTCAACAAGCAAAATTTCGAGGGGATACCTTGGTACTTAAGGTATCCGCCGGCAGCAACCAAATTCAATGGATTACGAGCCAAACCGATTTAACAATTCTTCAGCAAGATTCTATTTTTACCGCAGTGATTCCTGATGGAACATCCAGCTATTCCCTGTATGTTTCGGCTAAGGCTATAAATGGCGGATGTGTTTCTGATACCGCAGTGAGGTTGTGGATTTTTGAATATAATTCGGTTTCAGAATTAGTATCGAATAAAGTTCACGTTCAAACTAACCAATTTGGGGCCTATCGAATCGCAGTGACTGGAATAAGCGATGTGTATTCGGCAGAGTTATTGAGTTTAACGGGTGCTCAAATTCAGCGAAGTACCCAATGGATTCATGAAGGTGAAAATTCTTACATTGATATTTTATCCGATGAAAATCAATCGCTTAAATTGTTGGTGATACGGAATAGAACTGGAGAGATTGTAGCAACAAAAAAGTTGTTTTAATTGTTGTAAATACAATACTAAATTGGATGGGGAATGGTTTTAACTATTCTAATCCAGAATGGGAAACTTGCTGACTATGTTCTAAACAAGGCGGGTGTTTTACATGTCCAATGTAAATCCGCTTTTACTCCAGCGATCGTATTTCTGTTTATTGAATCGATAAAGTCTGGCAGGTCTATGCGCGTTGTTTTTGGTAAAGGTATTGGTATCGATTAGCAATCCTGTAGTAAGTAACTTTTTTCGGAAATTTCGCACGTCGAAATTGGTTTGTAATACGGCTTCGTACAGGTGCTGAATTTCGGTGAGTGTGAACGTTTTGGGTAACAATTCAAAGCCGATGGGTTTTCGTTTTACCTGAGTTCGGAAGTTTTCGCTTACCGTTTCAACAATTAAATTATGATCAAAGGGTAAGTCTGGGATATCGTTTATCGACCACCATTCGGCTTCTTCGGCCCAATTCCCCTTGTTTACTTTGTATTTATCTGTTCGGATTAAACTGTAATAGGCCACTGTAAAAACACGGCCTAATGGGTGTCGTTGTACCTCGCCAAAGGTAAAAACCTGCTGCATGTAGACATTATTCAACCCGGTTAACTCATTCAACACGCGAACAGCTGCTACATTTAGATCTTCTTCGGGATCTACCAAATCCCCTGGCAAAGCCCACTGTCCTTGATAGGGTTCTACACCTCTTCGAACTAAAAGAACTTTTAAATCGCCTTCATCAAAACCAAAAATCACGCAATCCACGGACACACCACATCGTAAATAGTGCTTTTTTATTTGCTCTTCTGAGCGAATCATAAAATTTGGTCCGGTAACGTCTCCCATTGGGAAGCGAATTTAATAGATTCTCGGTAAGAAAAATCCACCAAGGGATTAATCCTAAATTAAATTACTGAAAAGGAAGCAGTGAAATTGTATTTTACACAATAACTGCGCTATTTGCGGCGAGTTTTTTATGTTGATTTTTTATTGTGAATTCTATTTCAGCAGCACCCAAATTGGTAATTTCAACATGATTTGGACTTACAAAAATGGCGACGGGTTGATTGTTGAGTAGAATTTGAAATTTGTACGACTCCCATTGCGGTGGGCAATAGGGGTTTAACTGTAATTGTTGATTTCTGATTCGCAATCCACCAAAGCCTTGAACGATACTTAAATAACTACCGGCCATGGAGGTTATATGCAATCCATCTTCGGTATCGTTGTTGTAATTATCGAGGTCTAATCTGGCTGTTCGCAGGTACATTTCATAGGCTTTTTCGGTTTCCCCGATTTTTGCTGCTAAGATACTGTGAACACAGGGGGACAGAGAACTTTCGTGAACGGTAAAGGGTTCGTAGAATTTGAAGTTTCGTTGATGGCAATCCATATCAAACTGATCTTCAAAGAAATACAACCCTTGCAGAACATCGGCTTGCTTGATATACACCGAACGGAGGATTCTATCCCAGCTCCACTTTTGGTTTAAGGGTCTTTCGGAGGCCGGTAATTCATGCACGGGTATTAGTTCTTTTTCTAGGAATCCATCGTGTTGAACAAATACTTTGTACTCTTCGCTATAGGGAAGATATAAATGTTCGTGGATGTGGTTCCAGTGTTTGGTTTCTTCCGTTTTGTGGAAGTTGGTTTTTTGAGTTATAGAATTCCACTCATTGGGATGTTCCTTGGACAGCCATTCCGCACATTCGGCGGTAAATTGCATGCACCAATCGGCAATATAACTGGTATACCAGTTGTTGTTAACATTGTTTTCGTATTCGTTTGGTCCGGTAACACCGTGCATTTCGTAGCGTTTGCGGTATTCGCTCCAGTGTACGCGTTGTGCCCAAAATCTCGAAATCCCCAATAGCACTTCGAATCCACCTTCGGCTAAATACTTTTTGTCGCCCGTATGTTCGATATAATTCCAAATGGCATAAGCGATAGCGCCATTTCGATGGATTTCCTCAAAGGTTATTTCCCATTCGTTATGACATTCTTCCCCATTCATGGTTACCATAGGGTAGAGTGCGGCACCGTTTTTAAAACCTAATTTCTGGGCATTCTCTATGGCTTTACCTAGTTGCTTGTAACGATAAACCAATAACTGCTTGGAGATGCTTGAGTGGGAGGTTACCAAATAAAAGGGTAGGCAATAGGCTTCGGTATCCCAGTAGGTGGAACCACCGTATTTTTCGCCGGTATACCCCTTGGGGCCAATATTTAGTCTGGCATCATCCCCACAATAGGTCTGATTCAGATGATAAATATTAAATCTTACAGCCTGCTGCGCTTTCACATCGCCTGAAATTTGTACGTCGGTAGTTTCCCATTTTTTTGCCCATGCAGCGGCACTCATATCTAAGTGAGCTTGAAATGAGGAGGCGCTCATTTTTTCCAGCGTTTTGATGGCATGGATTTCTACGGCTTCCGGACTGTGGTGAAAGCTGGTTGCCATAACGCAGTGTTTTACAAAATCCCAAGTTTCGCCAGCAGATACAGCGAATGAGTACCGGTTTGAGGCGTATTTACTTTTGATAGATTGAATCCCAGTTAATTCTTGTTTTTGGGAGTTTTTGAAGATATCAAATTGGACAGCAGTAGTAACTCTCCAATTTAATTTTTTGGTTTCAACGGTAACGATGGCTTGGTGGTTTCTTACTTCTTGATTGATTTCGTTCCAAAAGGTCTCATCGTAGTTGGAGTCTTTGTTTACAACATTTCCATCTACATAATTCAGTATGGAAATTTCGCAGGATTTGTTGGTAGAAATGCTGTATTTCAAGCCTGCATATTCTTTATTTATAAGGCTGTAAAACCGAGCTGAATGGATGGATACTTCAATACCATTTTTAAGTATAGCGGTGCATTGTCTATGGAGGACACCGTGCTGCATGTCTAATTCTCTGCTGAATTTCAATACTTTGCACATGTTCAAATCCAATAATTCCCCATTGACGTGGATTTCCAAACCACTCCAGTAGGTGCTGTTGAGGACCTTGGCAAAATACTCCGGATAGCCATTTTTCCACCATCCAACGCGTGTTTTATCGTGGTAATATACTCCGCCATGGTAGGTGCCTTGAAGAGAATGGCCACTGTACGTTTCTTCCAAATTGCCACGCTGTCCCATCATGCCGTTCCCTATGCTAAATACACTTTCAGCGATTTCGTTGTATTGAGGATTAAATCCTTCTTCGATAATTTTCCAGGGGTCGGCCTTGAAATAATCAATCATGATAATAATAATTTACGAGTTTATGAGGAGCCAGTTAAAGTTAAAAGCACCGAGGTTTGGTATGTGTCTTTCTGCACCGGGAAGCGAATCAGAATTTCCAATTCCGATTGTTTTCATATTTCCGGCAATAGCGGCTTGAATTCCTGCGGCGCTATCTTCAAATACCCAACATTGGGTAGGAGGAATTCCCAGAAGCTCTGCCGCTTTAAGAAAAGTCTCTGGATGGGGTTTGCCATTTGTTACCGTATTGGCATCAACAATTGCGTGAAACGCATCGGCTAAACCCACACGTTCTAAAACAAGAAGTGCATTTTTTGATGCAGACCCTAAGGCTAAGGGGAGTTTCCTGGCTTTCGCTTCTTGAAAGAAATAAGCAACGCCGGGTAAAAGATTTTGGGGTCCCATTTCTTGAACGAATTCCAAGTAGCGGTTGTTTTTTTTTGTAAGTGCAGATTGGAAATCGGACTCGGATAACTGCGTCCCGTTAATGGATAAAATATAAATTAACGAATCAACCCTACTTACACCCTTTAGTGCATCGTTATGGGTTTCCGTTAATTCAATTCCGAATTCTTTAGCCAATTCACTCCAAGCCAGATAATGAAAATGAGCGGTGTCACAGATTACCCCGTCCAAATCCAGAATCAATCCGGGTTTCATGCGTTGATTTGCAGCTTTTTAAGGTGGTATTCAACCAAATTTATCACCGGCTCGCTGGTAATTACACCAACGTTGAGTCGATGTATTTTACACGCTTCGCGCAATAAATCAGAGAAATGATAGGCTACGGAACCTACAAAGTGTACAGGCACATCTTTGTGATTTTCGTATTTCCAAATATGTATATTGATGAATTTACTAAATCCGTTGTAGATAAAATCGCGCACCCATTTTTCTTCCCGTTGATCGCTTAAAAAACGCATAAAAGAAGCCAAATACACATTGGGATTGGGCTTATTATATACAGCTTCAAAAATACTCTCTTTGCTGAGATTGAATTTTTCTATCAATCCATTGTGTATTTTCTCGGGCAACTCATTGTATAAAAACATGCGCAATAACTCTTTGCCATAGAAGGTTCCACCCGCTTCATCGCCGAGCACATACCCAAGAGCAGGTACTTGTTCGTGGATTTCTTTACCATCAAAAAAGCAGGAATTAGAGCCTGTACCTAAAATACAAGCTATACCCGGTTCGTCACCGCAGGTTGCGTAAACAGAACCTGTGAGATCATGGTCAACAACTACTTGGGCTTTGTTAAAAACAGCTCTCAAGGCTTTTGCAACGATTTCATTTCGGTCTTCGTGTGAAGCACCGGCACCGTAAAAATAAACGTGTTCTACCATCGGAGCCACTTTCGTGAGCTCGGTGTTTTTCCGTATTTCGCTTTCGATGAGCTCAGAATTATGAAAGAATGGGTTGAAGCCCATGGTGTGAAAAGAAAGTCTGATGCTTTCCCCGTCGGTAAAAATCCAATCGCACTTGGTGCTTCCACTATCGGCAACTAAAATCATAGCAATAATTGGCTTGCAAGATAATAAAAAAATAGTTAGTGTCAATCTAACACTTTACAATCTTCCAATGGTATTGATTCGTGGATTGAATTTCTTTAATTTCGCACTGATACTTTATTTTGTTTGAATGGCTTTGAACCCCTCATTGAACCCCCACGTTTCGGTAGATTGTGTTATTTTTGGCTTTAACCGAGATGCATTGAGATTGCTATTAATTAAGCGTACGGTACCCAATGCAGTTACGGAATTGGACGATAGTTATTACGCTCTTCCTGGAGATTTGGTGAACGATAGTGAAGATTTGAATCAAGCTGCGAGCAGGGTTTTGCATGAACTTACGGGTTTACAAGGGATTTATTTACAACAATTTCAAGCTTTTGGCGATCCGCTGCGTATTTCCAAACCCAAAGACCGAAATTGGTTGAGAGGGGTTCGTCAAGATCCCGATGCACGGGTAATTACTGTTGCTTACATGGCTTTAATTGATAGTAAAAAAGTACAGTTACAACCTGGATCTTTTTCAAAAGAAGCGATGTGGATCCCCATTTCGGAAATCCCAGAATTGGCTTTCGACCACAACGAAATTTATGAATCTGCATTGATGGCACTGCGTGAACGTATTCAAATTCAACCCATTGCATTTGAATTGTTGCCCGAGAAATTCACCATGGCCGATTTGCAATTATTGTACGAAACGATTTTGGAGCGCGATTTGGATAAGCGTAATTTCAGAAGAAAAATGCTCAATTCGGGTATTTTAATTCCACTTACAGAAAAACAACTGGGTGTAAGTAATAAGCCCGCTCGTTTTTACAGCTACAATCGGGCCATGATGGAGGGCGCAGAATCCCAATACATCAATCTTAGAATGGAAGGTACATTTACCTTGTTCCAATAAACCACTTCTATAGTATCTTTTACTATCTTTGCGGACTATTTTAAAGCCGTAAATGTTAACCGTTTCAAATGTCTCTCTGCGTTTTGGTAAACGCGTTCTGTTCGAAGAAGTAAATTTAAAATTCGCTCGTGGTAATTGCTATGGTATTATTGGTG
Organism: uncultured Flavobacteriaceae bacterium; assembly: GCA_964446075.1. Lineage (GTDB taxonomy): Bacteria > Bacteroidota > Bacteroidia > NS11-12g > UBA955 > JAGKXC01. The sequence goes on from CAYUNO010000004.1 coordinate 21,275, forward strand.
CTAACGGCGCTGGTAAAACCACATTCATGAAAATCTTATCGGGTGAGGTAGAGCCCAATACCGGTTCTGTGGATTTGGAACCCGGAAAACGGATGGCGATTTTAAAACAGAACCACTTTGAGTTTGATGAAGTACCTGTGTTGCAAACTGTAATTCGTGGTCACCAGAAACTATGGGCGATCATGGAAGAGAAAGAGGCTTTATACGCAAAAGAGGATTTTACGGAAGACGATGGAATGAAGGCGTCCGAGTTGGAAGGCGAGTTTGCGGAAATGGATGGTTGGAATGCCGAAAGTGATGCAGCTACCTTGCTAAGTAGTTTGGGAATTCCCGAAAACCTGCATGAGCGTCTGATGAAAGAACTAAGTGGTAATCAGAAAGTTCGAGTTTTACTTGCTCAGGCCTTGTTTGGTAACCCCGATGTGCTGTTGATGGACGAACCTACCAACGATTTGGACGTAGAAACGATTCGTTGGCTGGAAGAGTTTTTGGCGAATTTCGAGAATACAGTGTTGGTTATTTCCCACGACCGACATTTCTTAGACAATGTTTGTACCCACGTTTGTGATATCGATTACGGAAAAATTAACAACTTTAGTGGTAATTATACATTCTGGTATCAGAGTTCTCAGTTGGCATTAAGACAGCGTTCGGATCAGAATAAAAAGGCCGAAGAAAAGCGCAAAGAATTGCAAGAGTTTATCCAACGATTCAGTGCTAACGTTGCTAAAAGCAAGCAGGCTACCTCTCGTAAAAAGATGTTAGAGAAATTAAACATCGAAGAAATCCAACCATCAACCCGAAAATATCCGGGTATTTTCTTCAAGCAAGCAAGAGAAGTGGGCGATCAGATTTTAACGGTGGAAGACTTAGCATACACAGCGGAATCAGGGGAGAAGTTGTTTTCTAATGTGAATTTTACCGTACATAAGGGCGATAAAATTGCCTTTATTTCTAGAAATACGATGGCGTTAAACACTTTATTTAAAGTGTTGTGGGGCGAGACTAAAGCGGCGAAAGGGGATGTGAATTGGGGCGTTACCGTAACTATGTCTAACCTACCCAATGAAAATGCGCACTATTTTACGGAGAAGATTAATTTGGTAGATTGGTTGCGCCAATATTCAACGGAGAAGGATGAAACCTTTATTCGTGGATTTTTAGGAAGAATGTTGTTCAGCGGTGAAGAAACTCAAAAGATGTGTACTGTGTTGAGTGGGGGAGAAAAGGTTCGATGCATGTTGAGTAAAATGATGATGGAAAACCCCAATGTGCTGTTGATGGATGAACCCACCAACCACTTGGATTTGGAAAGTATTCAGGCCTTGAATAATGGTTTGGTGGAATACCAAGGGGTGGCCTTGTTCCATTCTCATGACCAAGAATTTATAAATACGATCGCCAACAGAATTATAGAGATTACACCCAATGGAGTGATCGACAAGTATATGACCTACGAAGAATATGCTGAAGATGATTCAATCAAAGCGCGTAGAGTAGAGTTATACGCTTAATTTTGAAAATAAATAATGAAATATATTAAGTTTTTTCCAGCCGTTGCCGTTGTGTTACTGGCTGCTTGCGGTGAGAATATAAACACCAGCAAAGACTTGAAAACATCCGAAGACTCCTTTAGTTATATCTATGGGTATGGTATTGCTCAACGTATGAGTCAAGAGGGGATTGAGAACTTGGATTACGGTGCATTTATTCGTGGTATCCGTGATGGTTTAACAGGGAAAGACTCCTTAATGGCTATTAAGGAAGACAAGATGAGCAAGATATATCAAGGATATATTATGGCAAGTCAAGAGAAGAAAACCAAGAAATTGCAAAAGGAAACCCAAGACTACATGGCAAAATTGTCTAAAGAAGCCGGTGTACAGAGTTTACCATCCAAAGCGTACATGAAGATGATCACGAAGGGGAATGGTCCGGTTCCACAAGCTTGGGATTCCGTAGAATGTTATGTAAAATGGACTACAGGTTCTGGAAATGTAATCATTGATTCTTATAAAGATAAGAAGCCTTTTATTGGAACTACCTCTGGACTGCAGTTAGCTCCGGTGGAACAAGCCATTTTAAAAGCACCTGCTGGATCTGTGTTTGAAGTTACATTTTCAAATAATGACTATCCTCAATTATCTCGAATGTTCAGAAACTTCGATGATGCCTATGGAGTATCTATTTGGAAGGTTGAATTGAGAAAAGTTACCCCTGGTACCCCAGAATCAATTAAGCCAGAGTTACCTTCTGGAATGGGTGAATAAAATAGAATGACGAATTTCTATTAATTGAATTTGAATTCTACAATATACGGAATTAACAAATTCTTATTTTTTAGAACGTAGCAAAACAAAACCAATCCAAATCCATCCAGCAATCATAGCTATTCCTCCTAACGGAGTAATTATAGCGAATTTAGTGATTGATGGATGGATTTGTTTATTTAAAGCAACCAACCAAAGACTAACTGAGAAAACAAAAGCCCCAATCACAATCATAGTTATTGGGGTTTTTTGTACAGTCTTATTTATTTCCGAGCTACTGCCTATAAATAGTAGCCCCAAAGCATTAAAACTAAAATATAAACAAGCAGTCTTCCATACATCTAAATAATGTGGGGAAAGTGATTTCTCTAAAAGGTGTGCTCCTAACGCACCGAATGCAATGGAAACCCCCAACATGACAGCTCCTAAACCTTGATATTTATTGCTATTCTTCATCGTTTATATAGAGTTTGTTGTCTTCCTATATGTTTGTGCTTTGAATTCCTTAGTCTTAATAGCTAATTACGGTCTATGGTTTTAAAATAATTTTGCTTCTAAATGCTAACAACAATTAAATTGCGTAACCTGGACTAGTCGTCCAGAGCTTTCTCGATATTTAACAAAACAAATGCACGGTGTGCCTTTACTTCGGCAGTGTTTCCAGGCGCTGCTTTTAACATTTTTTGAATAGACAATAAATTGGAATAGGCGGCAGCTCTGCTGATGGCATCGTAACCGGATTTACTTTCTTTATCGACCATGCGGATTAATCGACTCACATACATCTCTTGTAATAACATTCTGTGTGTATTTACAGTAGGTGTATTTAAATCAGCGGAGAAAATACCTGTTGTTAATTGGTCAATAACCTCTTGAACAGATAATCGGTTTCCGTACAATCGAGAGTCTGTTATACGCAATAATGTTTTTGGATTTAGCAGATGGTCTAAAACTCCGCTTTGCATGGCCATCACTCTTGCATGCAATTTAGGGTCTTCTTCTTTGGCGAAGAATCCAAAGCCACGACGTTGGGTTTGCAAGTATGGAATTATTTCGGCAGGCACTTCCATAGCATTTGGAGCGAAAGCATACTGATTCAAAGCGTCCAATGCCTGTTTTTGTTGAGCGTAAGAAACAGGAGTATAGGGATAAGGTGCGTTTGCTTGTCCAGGTAAAGGCCTGCTTACATAAACACCACCAATGTACCTCGAAATTACTCCCATCATGGTGCTATAGTTGCCACTTAATACACCAAACGTAGAAATTAATTCTTGATAACCTGCATCACCAGAAAAATCCGTAGGCTTTAAATTTTTCATTAACGATTGGGTTAACTGTACACGTTCAATTCCATAGGTAATGGCATCCGAACTTAAATCATTCACCATTACGCGTGGATCAATGCCTTTTCCTGGGTTTCTCATGTCATCGGCGTCATTTCCGAAAGTTAAGGCCGGGTCAATATTTTTTTCGGCAATTTTACGCAATCGCTCTTTTTCGGTTTTTTCGTCGGAACTGCCTGAGCTATATCCATATTCAATTACCCATTTGTCGTAAGGGCCAGGAGTGTTTTGACAGAATTGAACGGGGTTGCCTTGGGGATGAATATTAATCGCTGGATAATCCATCACGGAACCAATTAAGCCGTTGGCTTGGGTGTGATTGCGATCTTTCAATTGCTCTGGAGAATTCAATTGAGACGCTTTCATATTATGCATTAACCCCAAAGTGTGACCCATTTCGTGCAATACCAAGTAATGGATAGATTCTTCAATTAATCTTGACTTTTCACTTTCTGGAGCCGCAGCTGCGGCCAATAAGGTCTGGCCAAATAAGGTTTCTGCATGTAAATGTTCACCAGCAGAACAGCTGCCGAGGTGATGGGAAATTTGGTTAGTATTTAATTCCTCCGTTTCGTTTAGGTTTTCACCTTCGTTAAACTGCAATCCAGTTTTGAATATTTTTTCAAATTTGAAACGATTGGTTAGGAATACAAATTCAAACATGATATCGGCACCCAAAATTTCACCGGTACGAGGATTAACAAAACTTGGGCCATAACCGCCAAAAGGAGGATTTGGAGATGAAGTCCAGCGCAATACGTTATAGCGAATATCGCCAGCATCCCAAGAGGCAGTATCGGGTTGTTCAAATACCTGTACGGCGTTGGTGAATCCCAAGGGTTCAAATGCCTTATTCCATTCTAATGCTGCTTTTTTAATGGTTTCTCTGTATTCTTTTGGAGTAGTGTTTTCAATCCACCACGTAATAGGTTTTACCGGTTCGCTTTTTGCCGCTGATGGATCTTTCTTTTCCAAATTCCAACGATGAATTAAATCCCGATAGTTAGCAGATTCTGTGGAGGTCATGTCATTCACTTGTTCAGTAAAATATCCCAAACGAGGATCGTCTAATCGAGGTTGGAAGTTGTTCTTGGGCATACGGATTAAACTGTGCTGCAACAATATGCTAACAGACCTTTCATCGGTTACCTCGTTACCACCTCCTGCGGATGGAGCTGGATTGTCGTACACATAACGAACTACCAAATCCATGTTTTCTGGATAGTTCTTTATGCGGTTGTATTGTGTTTTGCCCTTAGTTAAGTTACCTAATTTGAATCCTTCAGAACCGGGTCTTCCGCCTTCTTTAATTTGGTGTAGTTTTTCGGACAAAAACAATTCATCGGCATCAATTAAATAATCCTTTGTTTTTTTATTTTCGGCTACAATTTTCTCAAACCCTAGGGCCGAATTAGAGATATTGGCTTCAGCACTTTTTGAAATAGCATTATTAGGATTGAAATAGAAAGCCGTGTTTATTTGTTCGAATTCTAAATTACCATAGGATTTTTTAATCGTAAAAATTCGAGAACCTCTAAATTGTCCGCGGTGATGGCCTGCGGCGATAACACCATTTTCGGTATAAGTGAAATGGATAAATTCCTGATTTAACTGGCTGTCATTTACAAGCATAAACAATCTACCATCGGTTGTATCTCGGTATAATGTAAACAAACCGGGTAGTTTAATGCAGTTTTTGGTTTTACTTTCAATGGTTGCTGTTTTGTTTTTATCTGCATCTGCGGGAGCCGCCGCTGCAGGAGATGCAGGAGCAGGTTTTTTCTTTTTACTGATATCTAAGCTGTTTGCAAACAAGGATACGCTGATCGAAGCGGTAACTACAACTGCAGTAGCTATATATAAACTTTGTTTTTTCATACAATTTGGAAGGGGTGCAATTTACAACAATTACAATGCTTTTTTATAATTGGGTAGGTATCTTACAGTCCCATATAAATCAAATTGTTTGTCCGTGGAAATCACAGGAATGTTTTTACGTAAGGATTGAACAATAATAATTCGATCAAAGGGATCACCGTGGTGGTGGGGTAGGTGGCTTAATTGAGTACAATCTTGGGTATCTATGGGCAGGAAGTTCCAACCACAGCGCTCAATCAAGTATAAAAAATGGGCCCAATCTGTATGTAATTGTAGTTTGTTTAGGCTAATTTTAATCGACATTTCCAATAAAGAACTGTGGCTAATAAAAATAGTGTTTTCTGGATTTTCTATTATACCTATTAGTTCATCGGATAGTTTGTCATCTGCGCCAAAATACCACAATATAATATGTGTATCTAAGATGAGATTCATGGCATATACTCGCTGAATGGTTCTAACGGTTCATCGAAGTCGGGTGCGATTTGAATTTTATCTCTCAGTGCTCCGTGCATGGTGGTTTTTAAATTGACTTTGTCTTCCTGAGCGATAAATTCCATATATCGCAGTACATTTTGTTGACTATCAATGGATAATTGAGCGGCGATAGTTTGGATTTTTTGCAAATAAATAGGCTGTGAATATTCCATAAAAGGTTCCAATAATTCATTGGGCGCTGGAT
>CAYUNO010000005.1:0-24169 GCA_964446075.1 uncultured Flavobacteriaceae bacterium
GGTGAATACCAATGGCACGAGCTAACTGCGCTAATCGAGCAATCGGGGTTTCAATTTCTTTACCTGCAGTCATCATCAAATCCGCCACCTCGTCAATTACAACCACAATGTAGGGTAAGAAACGATGCCCTTCGTTGGGGTTTAATTTCCTCGCCAAGAATTTCGCATTGTATTCAATTATATTTCTAACTAACGCATCTTGCAACAGCTTATATCGGTTATCCATCTCCACACACAAACTATTTAGCGTATTGATTACCTTGTGATTATCCGTAATTATCGCTTCTCCATCGCCGGGTAATTTAGCTAGAAAATGGCGTTCGATTTTGTTGAATAACGTTAATTCAACCTTTTTTGGGTCTACCAATACAAACTTCACATAGGCGGGATGCTTCTTGTAAAGTAATGATACCAATATAGCATTTAAACCCACCGACTTACCTTGTCCTGTTGCACCTGCCATTAGCAAGTGAGGCATTTTTGCTAAATCGGTAATATAAATCTCATTGGATATGGTTTTGCCCAATACTACAGGCAACTGAAAATCGCATTCTTGAAAGCGTTTGGAAGCCAACACGGAGCGCATAGGCACCATTTCCGGATTCTTATTTGGAACTTCAATTCCAATAGTACCCTTACCAGGAATCGGCGCAATAATTCTGATACCCAACGCGGCCAAACTCAAGGCAATATCGTCTTCCAAATTTTTGATTTTCGATATTTTTACTCCAGGAGCAGGTACAATTTCATACAAAGTTACGGTTGGGCCAACGCTTGCCTTTATGCTTGAAATTCCAATTTTGTAATTTTCCAGTGTTTGAATAATCATGTCCTTGGAAGCCTGAATCTCTACCATATCAATTTCTTGCTTTTTGGCATCGTATTCAGTCATCAAATCCAAGGTTGGAAATTTATAAGCACTTAACTCTGCGGTTGGATCGTAGACGGTATCCAAACCTCTGCGTTCCATTCCATTTTCCAACGTCACATCCCCGGTATTCTCTTCCACCATTTCCTCCTCCGCAGAAGTTAAATCTTCAATTTTAAACCCACTGTCATCCTCAATAACTGCCGAAATCGGTGGTGGGTCTGTGATGGATATATCCTCCGTATTTCTGGAATTATTCTCGGTCAACAAATCAATACCTGAGTAGGCCATTTGTTGCATTCCTTCTTCCTGCTTACCTTCATTGATTTTGGGATTTGTGTCTTTGGAATCAACTTCCGGAACAAACAACGGACCCGATACAGGAAATTTAGGATTTGATTCAATCTTTTCGTCTTCCCCATTTGGCAGATTTACTTCCATGGGTGTATCTACAACCACTTTTTTAACCGAAATCTGATTCAATTGTTCCGCCGTTAATGGAGTATCCTGGTCATCTTCTATGATTTCGGCTTCCAACGATTCCTCGGGATATTCTTCCTTGTATTCCTCTTCAATAAGCTCCTCCAATTCACCTTCCTCCTTAATCGCGGCATTGCTATCGGAATGAAAATCCGAATCGTAATCCGATCCATCTTCGGGATACTGCTTAAGCTTAATTCGAGCAAATGGATTAAGATTTAAAAAGAATATACTGTAAGCTACTCCATATCCAACTAAAACCAAAAATGCTCCAACCCAACCGATACTTTCCTTCATCAGTTGATTGCTAAAAAAGCCGATAGCCCCTCCAAGCAAGGGAAACATACCCAGAAATAGTCCCATGAATAAAGAAATCCAAACCGCAACCAACATGGAATGGATTAGAATTCGCAATAATGAAAAAGGTCGATAATCCAAGAGCAAATACATACCACACAGCGCTACATAAGGCAAGTAAGCAAAGGAACCAATTCCAAAACCATTGTGAATAAACTTATACGAAAGCCATGCCCCGAAATACCCCATTGAGTTTCTAACCCTACTCCCAGACTGGTTGAATGAATCCCAATCATCGGTGGACATTAAACTCTGATCCATATTCCAAGAGAAGAAAAACGAAACAAATGAGATTGCCATGATCAGACTCAAGGCGATTAGTGCAAAACCAAATACTTTGCGTGATGGATCATGACGCAAGGTTACTGCCAACCAAACGTCTTTACCCGTAATCTTTTCTGTTTTATCCGATGACTGATCCCTCAAAAAATCGGGTCTCTTATCCTTGGATTGTTTCGTTTTCACCATAAGAATCTAACGAAGTTACTACGGATTTTCATTCACAATTTAGTAACTTTTACACCATTACCAATTGGTGTACAACCCACAAATCACTTCCAATAAAGTGTTTTCAACTTATTGAATTACAATTAGTAATATTTACAATTTATATCCTAGTATTTTAAATAAAAATCCTCAAGATTGAACAGCTACAATAGTATTATTCAAATTTCTTTTACTCCAGAAAATTGGGAATATTAACCCCAAAATAATCATTTTTAAAACAGCAATATCCCTAAAGAAAATGTAGATTAATTTAACACCTCGTCGTATACACCAACTGAGTATGTCTGACCTTCAATAGCCTCTTCTGCAAACGGGAATACAGTTCTAGCTTCTTCAATCAAAGGCGTAGCATCCTGATATCTAGCAGAAAAATGTCCCAATAACAATTGCTTTGCACCGGCTTGTTTCGCTATTTCAGCTGCTTGAATGGCCGTTGAATGAAAGGTTTCCTGAGCTCTTGCTAAACGATCGTGTGCAAATGTTGCTTCGTGATATAACCGATCAACGTCCTTTAAAATTGGAATTAACGACTCATCGTAAATGGTATCGGTAATGTAGGCATACACACGATTTTTGTAGCCCAAAATTGTCAATAAATCATTACTCACCACTTCACCAGAGGCGGTAACGTAATCCGACCCCCATTTTATATCGTCATAACGCTCCACCGGAATGGAATATTTAAAACACGCATCTAAATTGAGCTTTCGCTGAGGCCCTACTTCCCTTACTAAAAATCCGGTGCACGGAATCCGGTGTTGTAAAGGAACCGATTGAACTTCAAAGGAATCTGTTTCGATAACCGTCTCGATGCGATCCGATTGCGTTTCCACAAATTTTAATTCAAACGGCAAATGCGCATCGCTATCAACTAACAACAATCGAATCATGCCCTCTAACATCGGCGGACCTACAATTACCAAGGGTTCTATTCTTCCAAATAACGCCATGGAGGTAATTAACCCAGGCAATCCAAAATAATGATCCCCATGCAAATGCGTAATAAACACATGGGAAATTCGCTGCATTTTCAAGCCATACCGTGCTAGTTGACGTTGAGTTCCTTCGCCACAATCCAACAACATATAATTACCTTCCAATCGCACAAATTGAGAACTCGGATGCCTATATTTAGTAGGCGTTGCCGAGGATGTTCCCAAAACTGTAACTTCAAAAGGTTTTCGCATTCAATTATTTTATTGCCTGAGCAACGATGCCATGTTAAGCAACCAAAAGTATGCCAAATTGTTAGCGAATTGTCACTAAATAATAAATAGCAAAATTATTGAGTGAGCACGTAGTTTTTTAAAACCTGTAAAGCGGAATTTAAAGATATTCTTCGAATACAAGGATTTTCAGGACGTACACAATTTACCTGGTCACAAGGGTTACATGACAATTTACAATGAATTATAGCCCTACGCTTGGTGCTAATTTGCACTTCGCTATTTAAATCAATTGAAGTTGAACTCGATTGCTTACTACCAATTTCAGCCACCCGAAATTCTGAAATCATCTTTTCTTGAATTTGATTTACATTTTCATCCAATGTAAATACTCTAGCTCCAACTGGATAAAAAACCCTTTCTACACCTGGACCAAACAAGCCCAACAATGAAACATTTCCCATTGCCGCCAATTGCAACGGTCCACTTTCATTGCCTATAAACAAGGAAGCACGCTGGATAAAGGCATAAAAAGCGAGTAGCGAAGTATTGCGAGGCGATGACTCCTCCGAAATCCATAACGTCCCAATCTCTGGCTTCCAAACTGTTTCCAAATTGGATTTTTCTTCTGATGTTCCTACCCATATCGACCAAATTCGGTACGAATCCCACAACCACTTGGCCACGTCCGCGAAATTCTCCAATGGCCACTGACGCAACACTTTTCGCGCCCCCGCATGCAAGATTGCTATCCCTTTGGGCTCCTCTCCTTTAACAGAAAAGGCCTGACGATGTGCCTGAGACATCCACAACTCGGCCGCCGCTTCGTCTTCGGGGTTCGGAAATAACAACGGTTTATTTCCTCGATTTACTAACTCCTTTTCATCATTAAAACCATTGGGAATCAACTTCTCTTTTCCACTAAATGCTAAGCTATCCCCCCCCCAACCAGGGTTTTGTAATTCACTTCCACCCAATACCTTGTTTTTTACTAATGGTTCAATGATTCTGTAGTTGGTAATCGACTCATGGGGTTGATTTCCCCGCTGTTTCAATCGAACCCAACCCCGATCTAACCGATATCGAGGCCAATATTTAAAATTCAGGCACCGCAACAGTGTTTTCCAATTTCCACGTAATTCAATTACCAAATCAAATGCAGTATTCCAATCGTTGATATCGTAAATTACTCGAGAAATATTTGGATTATTCTGTAACAAACTTCCTGCAAAAGGTTTGCAGAACACAGTAATTTCGGCCGATGGAAACGCTTCTTTTAACTGAGAAAACACACCCACCGCTGTTGCCATATCTCCAATTTCGTCTAACTTAACGCATAAAATTTTATTGGGCTGAACGGAACGCGCCGATTTCCCAGAATTAATTAATCGGGATACTAGAATATTGAAAAAATATAGCGCTTTTTCCGAACTCATCTGTGTAAAATTGGATACAATAGGGGTCTGCTCGGAACCGCATCGGTCATCAAATTAGGGATTTGAATTTGCAAACTATAAATTCCATCTTTAACGTCCGAGGGAATATAGATCAACTCTGTAATCGTGGCTTTTGAACGAATACCTTCAATTGAAACTCGTTGTTTAAAATTGCCTTGGGAGCGATACGGAACACCCCACCATGCATGATGTGCCTCCAATAAACCATTGTCTTCCTCTGGATCAACACTCGGAAAATCTGTTAACAAATGAGTTAGCCCCATATCGGCCAAAAACTTCAAGGCCGACGATTGGAAAAAAGGTGCATTATTTCCAGACCAATTATGTTTTTTCTTCCAATTCCCGTTTGGCAAACTTCTAAATATCACTGCCGAAATTCCTTCACTCCAATTTACCGCTGAAACTTGATCCAACGATATATATCCTTTTTCCTCCAACTCCAAACTTACTAATTGTGCCAAGTGAAAACCATCTTGCCAAATCAATGGCAACGAAATTCTATTTTCACTGATATGACCTACGCATTCTGTATGTGTTCCATTACCGTGGGCACATAACGTTAGTACTTCACAATTTGCCGAACCTCCTTCACGCACAGAACCTACAAAACCACCTACTCGGATAGGTTCAAATTGTGCAGGATTAATGTAAAAAGCATTCGGATTTTCACCATCAACGCCGATACTTATTGATAAATCTATTGGATTTCGATCATCAATTTCATACCATTTATTCCCCAAAAAAAGCTGCATAGACACAATGCAAAGGTGCCATTTTTCCTAGGTATTTGCAACATCCCAAACTAACAATGAAATTACTCTTTGTCAAAGTGAGGTTGCTCGAGTCAACAACTTCATGTATTCCTCGTGCGGAATTTCGTATGCTCCAAACTGCAATAGATGCGGATTCAAATATTGGGAATCGAGTAATTGAAATTTCTTTTCTCTTAAAAACTCAACTAAAAAAACCAAGCAAATTTTAGAAGCATCGGTGGCTCGGTGAAACATACTTTCCCCAAAAAACGCCTTCCCCAATGCCAGGCCGTACAACCCACCAACCAATTTATCTCCATCCCATGCTTCAAAACTGTGAGCAATTCCTTTTCGATGTAAATCGATGTATGCCGCTTTGATTTCTTCCGAAATCCAGGTGTCTTCCCCTCGTAAATCAGCACATGCATTGATTACCTCTTCAAAGGCATTATTTATTGTCAATTCAAACGGTTTTTTCTTATACAAACGCATCAAGTTTTTCGGTGCTTTAAATCGATCATCCAACGGAATCAACCCGCGATTCTTGGGGGTATGCCAAAAAATATCGTTACCTTCATCCGGATGGGCCATGGGAAAGGTACCGCTTAAGTAGGCATAAACCAATAAATCTGCAGTAAGCATAAGGGGGCGCAAAAATCGAAATATTTAAAAGAAATTACCACAAGAATTTCAAAAGAAATCCCAAGAGTTCGCAAAAGAATCGTTTTTTTGTAGCGAAATAGCCATGGGAAAAGCCAAACTAGTGAAATTCGCCGAATTTGATTCGTTCTCCAATACGTTTAATGCCGATTGCAACAACAAGGGAAAATGGAATCTGTGGTTTGGAAATAACAACCCCATAGTGCTAGAACTCGCCTGTGGAAAAGGCGATTACACCTTGGGATTAGCCCGATTACATCCCCATATCAATTACATCGGAATAGATATTAAGGGCAATCGATTGTGGCGTGGGGCAAAGACTGCACTAGAGGAAAAACTCAATAACGTAGCTTTTTTACGTATTCCAATCGACAATATTCAACAGTATTTTGAGACCAACGAAGTGAGTGAAATTTGGATTACCTTCCCAGATCCTCAGCCTCAAAAAGAACGTAAGCGACTTTCCTCCACTAAGTTTTTAAATGAATACCGAAAAATCGCTACCAAAGACGCATTAGTCAATGTTAAAACAGATAGCGATTTGTTTTACGAATTCACTCTTGAGACGGCCGCCGATGAGAAGCTAGACGTGGAAGTTAATATCCCCAATGTTTACGCTCAACCGGAAGTATCGGATATTCTAAACATTAAAACATATTACGAGACTATGTGGTTGGGAATGGGTAGAACCATCAAATACATTAAATTCAAATTGAATCCAACCCAATAAATCGACTACAGCTCCCCATCTTTAATACAATCCTCGAAATTCTAGGAAGTTACTAAAATCCTACACTTGGGCTCTGTTCTATAATTTCTCCGTAAGGTAAAAAGTTATTCAAGACTTTGGAACCCAGCCCAAACGTTTTAAAATTTTCCACAGATTCTTAGCCCAAACAGCGATTAACAAGGGCAAAACCACAACAATCAACTTATTATAACCCCATGCACCACTAAAGTCGCCGTGCAGTGCATGCATAACGGATCGTGTTAAACCACAACCCCAACATTCCATATCCAAGAGCAACCTACTCAAACAAACAACGGTTGTATCGGAATCAAAAAAATTCATAGGCAATAAAAAAATGCTGATGGGTACCAATATGTACACCACCAGCATTCCTTTATCAATATTAAAATTTCTAGCCTTAGAGAGTTTCTTCGTATTCTCCATCGGCAGGCTGTAAATCGCCGGTTATAATTCTAATGATATCGATTAGTGTCCAAATTCCACAACCGCCCCCAGTTAGTAATTGTAAAACTCCTTCCATAGGGTAACCCAAATAAAAACGATGTACTCCAATAACACCAACCAAAATAGCTAAAACTAAAGCAATTACTTGGCTCTTACCTGGTCCACTGCTGGTTTTTGCTGCTTTTACTACCTGCTTAGCAGACACAGTAGCTTTTGCAACTTCACCACGAGATGATTTTTCTGCTTTTGTAGCCAAAACAGACGCAACTTCGGTAGAAGTAGTGGGAACAATTTGCTGGTTAGCTTTCAAAGCAGCTTCTGCATAATTGCTGGTTGTATTGGATTGAGCTACACCAACCAAGGATGTTTCTTCTGTAACATCAGCTGCGGGCATTTTACCAATTTTCTTAATCACAGGTTTCTTTGCTGTTGCTTTCGCAACTGCTTTTTCCCCATCACTACCACCACCAAATGAGAAGTTAAATCCACCGGAGTGGTAACGTTTGGCAACCGTTACATTCGATCCACAGGAAGAAACCAATACGGCTACTGCAGTGGCCATTAAAGCATACGTTGAAGTAATTTTTATTTTCATATTATACTAATTTAGTAGTAGCAATTAACAGAAAAAAAATCATTTCTCCAATTATCCATCTTAGTAATTATTCCACCCAATGAAGTTGATAATGATTATTTATAGCGGATTCAAATGCAGAGGAAATTGAATTTTTAATACTGATATTAGCGGTAAGACCTATTTCATTATATTCTACGGAATCTATTTTACCATCGAATTTTGCTACCAATCTATAAAATTCTTGTTCGTTTGAAAAATCCACCGATACTTGAAATTGTACTTCCCGAACTTTTTGTATAGATCCAGCAACTTCTAAGACCTGTTTTGCAGCCATTCCATAGGCATTTATTAATCCTGGTATACCCAACAATGTTCCGCCAAAATAACGGACAACTACTACTAAGACATTGGTTAATTGGGAAGATGCTATTGCTCTTAATATAGGCTTGCCCGCGCTGTTTGCTGGTTCGCCATCATCATTTGCCCGTTGTGCCTCACTACCGGCACCAATAACATATGCGTAGCAATGATGGGTAGCATCGGGATACTTCGTTTTCAATTGCTCCAAGAAAGCCTTTACTTCCTGCTCGCTCTCCACTGGATAAGCATAGGCTAAGAATTTACTCCCCCGTTCTCTGAGCGATGCTTCTGCCCTCTTAGCTATTACCAAATACTCATCAGAAAACAACATGTCGATAATTTTAAAACCCCACCAATTTAAATATCTTAGAATTACTATTGATACAAATCGGAAGAAATTGGAACCTTATAAACTCTAAGTAAATCTCGACCCAACAACTGTTGTTGCTGCCAATCATTGGGGAAATCGGGCGCTTCCAATCCACCGCCAATTCGCAAGGCAGTATTTCTATATTCTATATATTCATCTACACATCCGGAAGCGATTAGTTCTTTTAACGTAGTTGATCCTCCCTCTACTAGAACCGAACCTATATTATTCTGATATAACATTGACAATAATTCTTGCCAAATCCAATTTTCTGGAAGCTTTATAAATTTAACATCATTGCCGCGTTCGGATTTCTTAATTTCTTCTATTTCTCCATTCAATATCCATATTGGCGAAAAAACCCGATCTATTGACTCTGAACTGTAATTCCCACGTAAATTTGGATCCAATATTATTCGAATTGGATTCCACGACTCGCTACTTTCTACATCCGAATCCAATATTCTACTATCTAAGCGCGGTTTATCTTTCTCCCATGTGTTAACACCAACTAAAATGGCATCTACTCTACTTCTTAAAACATGTAAATGCTGTTGAGCTTCCTCCCCCGATATTATTAATCGCTGACTGCTTTGATTACCTATATATCCATCGGTCGTTGCAGCCCATTTTGCGATACAATAGGACCGCTGGTGTATCATTCGAGTATAAAACTGCCTATTAAGTTGAATGCAATCTTCAGGCAATACCCCAGTAACTACTTTAATACCGTGAGCCAATAAACGTTCTCTACCCTTACCTGAGACCAAGGGATTAGGATCCAAAGCTCCAATTACCACTTGAGGAATTTGTTTAGAAATTATAATATCGGTGCAAGGAGGTGTCTTCCCAAAATGATTGCATGGCTCTAAATTCACCACCAACGTGCAACCCGAATAGTCCATGTTATCCGGTAACTTTTGCAATAAATCCCTTTCTGCATGGGGCAATCCATACCCAGCATGGTATCCTTCGGCAATTATTTCACCGTCTTTCACCAATACACTACCAACCAAAGGATTCAATCCTACGAAATGCTCTCCTTTTTCGGCCAAGTGCAAGCATTTCCGCATTGCAAACTCCCATACTTTTGTCATTTACCGCGAAGTTATACCTAAATTTGAAGCGGCACAATGCAATGATGAAGAAGGCAGCAAACAAAAGTAATCCACTTCGATTAACCACTTTATTCCGAGATTTCTTCGATAATAACCAAGCCGGAGGAATTCTATTAATCATTGCAACCTTAATATCCCTAATACTGGCAAACTCAAGTATTTCAGAACAATATATCAATTTCTGGAATTCAGAGTTTGGACCCGAATTACACAATAACCAATCTGGAATTCATTGGCATCTTCGGCATTCAATTGTAGGTTGGATTAATGATGGATTAATGACGATATTTTTCTTATTGGTTGGACTAGAAATAGAACGAGAATTATATATAGGAGAATTATCAGACAGAAAAAGAGCTTTACTTCCTATTATCGGTGCATTTGGAGGGATGTTGATGCCTGCACTGTTGTTTTTTCTTGTTACGATGACACATCCCGAACTTTTGAATGGCGCAGGAATACCCACGGCCACAGATATTGCCTTCGCAATTGCCATTATGGGATTGTTGGGAGATAAAGTTCCGCCTGCTTTAAAAGTTTTCCTAACAGCCTTGGCAATTATTGATGATCTCGGCGCAATTTTCGTAATAGCTATTTTTTATGGTAGCGGATTCTCTAGTCTATTTTTAGGTCTCACCGTTTTCATTATTGCAGTATTGTACCTTTTAAATAAACGTCAATATAATAATGGCTGGGTATATGCAATACTTGGAACGGCTTTATGGTTTTGTATGTTGCATTCTGGAATTCACGCCACCTTGGCCGGGGTAATTTTGGCATTCGCAATTCCGTTCGAAAACGGTTCTCAACATACACTAAGTTATCGATTAGAACATTTCTTACAAAAGCCCGTTGCTTTCTTTATTCTTCCCCTATTCGCTTTAGCAAATACAGCTATACCATTCCAAAGTTCTATCATCGAGTTAAGTTCTCATCCCTTGGCTTTAGGAATTTTAGCAGGATTGGTATTGGGCAAGCCATTGGGAATAGTAAGTTTTAGTTTACTTGCCGAAAAATTGGGAATCGCTAGTATTTCTAAAAATATATCCACCAAACAACTAATCGGAGCTGGTATTTTGGGTGGTATCGGATTTACAATGTCAATTTTTGTCACAAACTTGGCATTTAACGATTTGGCCCTCATTGATATTGGTAAAATTGCTATTTTGATAGCCAGTACCGTCGCCGCCACTGCAGGGTACCTTCTACTCAGACAATCATAAAACCTACTATTATCTCATAAATTCAAAGAATTTCATGATGTTGTGGCATACAACGCATTTTATCACGGGTTGTTAATACGATTATAATTTTAACCTCCTATTATTGTAGGGTTATATCTACATAAAAACAAACTTCAAGTGGAGGAATTATGCTGGGCCAATTACTCAATACCGATAATTTAGTCCTCTCCAATAGTGATGAGGTGAAAGATTTCATTGCAAAATACCACAGTAATTATTCAGAATATCTAAAGGAAGAAGGATTTCCAAGTTTTAATATTTTTGTCCCTCAATATGTGAATGACCTTGACACAAAATCCTTAGATAATTTTGTTAAGAATCATGGAAAAAAAGGGACAGTAAAACGATTTCTACCCGTCAACAATCTCACTAAATTTGATGAAATTGTAGGTCAAACAGGTGAAGGATTGACAGCCCAACCGTTATTTATACTGCCAACCGAAGATTTCAACTATAAAGTTCTAAGACACAAACTCTGGTATTTACATATTCAGAATTTTTTAGTAATTGTCTTGAAGCCAAACGAGGTAAAGGAATGGAAACGAAATTTCAACATCTACAAGCAAATGTCGTTAAAAGGTGTTCAATTTGCCGTTCATGTTGTGGAGGGTAACTTTATTACCGATCTATTAGAAGAAAGCTTCCTGAAAAAGTTAAAACAAGAAAAATTGATTAGTTTTTGGCTAACTACATTGAACTGCTTAAAAAAATCTTCACAACGCAAGTTGGAGAAAAAAGTAAAGACCCATATTGAGTCGTTATAAATCGTTAATTACCACAAAATAATAATGTAACCTTACGTGTGCTTTTTACAAATTCATTTCTCAGTATGTAGAAGGTGCAATTTGTAAAGGATAATCTACAGACAATCAACACAAGTTAAGTTATCAGATATGCATCGTTTCAACCATCAAACAATCATCACTCAATTCCTTAACTTCCGTAAGTTGTTAATTTTTAATCTTTTTCATTCACAAAGAAATTTTGCCGCCGAGTAAAAAACAATCTTACTTGATTGTCTGAACAAAAAACGATACCAAATATTAGGTATAATTGTATAAAACCCTTCTAATGAACTTCACACCTTCCAATATTACGGTTGCCACAATAGGCGAAATCTTGGTTAAGGACTACTTACTTTTAGAAGAACATGTACTCAATGCACCCAATTTAAAACAACAATTGGACCTTCATTTGCACTATTTAATCAATCAGAATTTCAAAGAATTTAGATTGATGATTCCTCACGATACATCGGCACTTATAACTAAAACTCTAGAAGCCTTTGTGCAATCGGCACCCATTCCAGGAGCAATAAGACATTATTTAAAAGTTGATAACACAACTAAATTTACTGAACAACTTACGATTAACCCGGATGTAGCCTTTAAAAACTGGTTGTGCATTTTGCCTTCGGAAGATTTTCGTTACGATTCTCTTCGTAAGAAAATATGGAACCTTGCCCAAGATGGAAAATCAATTATGCTGCTCATGCCCGAGCGGGTAAGAGAGTGGAGAGGTCATACTTCCTACTTAAAACGAATGCACATCAAAGGGGCGAATTTTGCCATGTCTGGTTCGTATAGTTATCGCTGGGGCTTTTGGCACAAGAAGAATCTTAAAGAAGTTCACAAAAGCAAATTGGTTTCGATGTGGATTACACCCTCAATCTGCGATGTTAACGATAAAAAGTGCAAAAAAGACATTGCCTGTAAATTGGAAATTATCTCAGCGTTCAAAACATCGCCCAACGATTTATAATCAAAAAACACCTAATAAGTTATCACAATAGAGCATTTATTGTGGTGTTGGTTTTTGTAAATATAAATCGACACTTATTTTTGTTTTATCTATGAAAAAAGTTTTTCTATTTGGCGCAGCGCTGACTTTGAGTTTGGCTGCTGTTTTAGTGTCTTCATGCGAAAAAGACCAAACGCCTTTTTTAGACTCTCCTTCTGATTACAACTTGGTAGATATCCAATTAGACCTAGCATTTCAGGAGATTGATGATGCAGGGGTTGCCTCTGGAATGATTCGTAGAGGAGCATACCCGCAAATTTCTGTAGATTCTACGTCAGGGGTTATCAAACGCATGGTTATTGATTGGGGAACAACTCCTTATTTATGCCCCGATGGCAACTACCGCAGTGGGAAAATAGTAATTGCTTGGACAGGAAAATACCAAGAAGTAGGAACCACCTATACGGGTGAATTAAGAGAATTTGTGCAAAATGGTATTAAATATGGATTAACGAATTTCATTGTTCGCAACGATGGTATTAATGCCGATGGTTTTCAAAAATGGGCAGTAACTTCCAGTGGGCGATGCTATTTAGACGGTGGTGATTCTATTACTTGGTCCGGTACCCGCGATCGCGTTTGGATTGAAGGCTCAAAAACCCCTAACGATCGTTCTGATGACAAATTCGAAATTTCCGGTACCAACAATTTCACAAATAGAAAAGGTAAAAACTTCAACACCATCATTACAGATAAGGTTATTGCCGATTTTTCATGTCCATGGAGAATTACGAAAGGCAAAGTAGAAATCGTTCCTACACTTAGACCCGATTGGACTATGCGTTTAGACTATGGAGACGGTTCTTGTCAAAGCACGGGTACCTTTACCTTGGGTAAAAAGACCCACACCTTTACAAAGCAGAAATAATCCATTGATTCTTGGTTCAATAATTTAAAAGCATCGTTCCCTTCCACGTTGAATAAGAACATAGCACTTTATTTGTTGCCATACTATCATTTGAATCAATAAAAAAGGCGGCTTACTGATGTAAAGCCGCCTTTTTTTGTTCTAAATTCTAATTATAATAATTTGTACAATCTAAATGTACCATCGCTTGTAACTACATAAACAGACTCACCATTTGGAGAGAAATTGGATATAACTGCCGGAGTGCCATCAATAACACCTAAATCCTTAACCAACGCTCCTGTTTTTGTATTCCATACCTTTGCTGTATTATCGTAACCGCTGCTTAAAGCCAATGAAGCATCTGCGTTTAAATTAACACAATTCACTGCGTCCGTGTGCCCTTTAAATTCGCAAATCATGGCTCCCGTAGCTGCACTCCAAATCCTTGGAGGTCCACCAAAGGCTCCAGAAATCAAAACAGAACCATCATTACTCCATTTCAAACTGTGAAAATATCCCGCTTGCGAGGTTAATCTGCGAACAAGAGCAAAGGTTTTCGCATTGTAAATACTGGCATCTTCTACATCCGATGCTGTTGCAATTAATAAACCATCTGGACTAAAACGAACTGTTTTAAATGCATGCAACCCGTTAATGCCATATTCGTGCAAGAAAGCTCCAGTTGTCGCATTGTACTGTCTACCATTATGTACTTCTGAGCATGTTGAGAAATAGCTACCATCGGCCGAAAATTCTGCGAGTTTTACCAAATTCTTTGCACCAAGCAATTCATACAATTTGGCGCCGGTTTGAACATTATAACCTCTTAGCGTACCGTCATCAGACACTGCTAATATCTTAGTATTATTAAAATTAACAGCGATATTAATGATATTGCTCGGATACGGACCAAAGGTTCTTACTAGCGTTTTCGTTTGTATATTCCATTGCTTCACCATTCTATCTGCAGAACCCGTAAACAACGTATTTCCGTCCTTTGAAAACACCAAGTAAGTAACCATACCCTCATGCCCAGATAATTTATGAATCACGGATCCAGTGGTGGGGTCCAATAAATACACCACGTTGTCTTGTCCACCCAGCGCCACCAAGTTGCCCGAAGGAGAAAAAGCCGCTTCGGAAATTCCTTTTACCTCTACGCTGTGGGACGCTGGTTGTGCCGTTATCCCAGGAATAGTTCCTAATAAAAGGGCAGAAAACAACCCAATACAAATAATTCTTTTCATACTAAATTTCATTTCTTTACAAGATTACTAGGTTGGATTGGCAATTCAAATGCCAAAAACAACGTAGATGGAAAATTGATATTCAATAATTAGAAATTATTAGAGAAATCAAGCCCCTAATCCAAGTTAAAAATTAAAAAAATCACCATGGATACGCCGTTTTGTAGCTTAATATCTACGGAAATTGATTAATTTTTTTCTTGGAATAGCTAGAATATTGGCTTAGCCTTCAGGAAATTCATTTAATCCGCTTAATCCTATTTTTTGAACTTGATCCCAAAGGTATGCGGTAGTTCGAGTTACAGAAAATAAAAAAGCCACCTTTTGGGGTGGCTTTAGCGGACCGGACGGGACTCGAACCCGCGACCTCCGCCGTGACAGGGCGGCATTCTAACCAGCTGAACTACCGGTCCGTTGCTTTCGCGATTTTAAAAGAAGAATCTTGCGATAGGTTTCTCTTAAAAGGACTGCAAAAATAAGAAAGCTACAGATATTCCGCAAATCTTTTTTTGAAAAAATGCAAGATTTTTATACCCTGCTCCCATCCCGTATATTCGCAACAATGATTTTCAGAGTTTTATCCACGCTATCCTTGGCATTGACAGCCGTTTTTTGTAACCCCTTGATGGCGCAATTTCCCGAAACCCAATGCTATCATGTAGATCAAGGAGCCCACGAACGCGATCGAAATATTGACGTAACTCACATGGATCTATCTGTGAAATTTGATGCCCCAAAAGGAATTGTTTATGGAAAAGTAAAACATATTATGAAGTCGCTGCAATCCAACATCGACACCATTTTCTTCGATGCCCCAGGGATTGAAATCAATAGCGCCACCTTAGATGATAAACTTCCTCTAAAATTTAAAATTATTCCTACGGGAGTTGTTTGCTATACTCAATTGAGTAAAATGGTGTACCAAAACAAAGTATTGGGCGATTATCACCAAAAGAGTTTTAGCATCACTTTTGAGTATACAGCTAAACCCAAAAAAGGAATCTACTTTATAGGCTGGAATCTCGCTAGCCTATCTGGTTCTCAGCCTCCCGCTTATGACCCCATCCGAATGAGTCGCAAACAAATTTGGACCCAAGGACAAGGTATCGACAACCGCCATTGGATCCCTATGATTGATGATAGAGGCGATAAGCTCACAACCTCAGTAACCGTAGAATTCGATTCCAAATACAGCGTTTTATCCAACGGAAATCTTAGCAATAAGATCGCAAATAAATCTGGGACAACCTCTTGGACGTATCAGATGACCAAACCCCACTCCGGCTATTTATTGATGTTAGCCATTGATAATTATGCCATTAAATCCAGCAAAACAATTCACGGCACCCCCATTCATTTGTGGTATTACCCGGAACATCCAGAACGCGTTGAACCTACCAACCGATACTCAGAAAAAATCATCGAATTTCTTCAATCCGAAACCGGTATCCCCTATCCTTGGGGCAGTTATTCCCAAGTAATGGTTCAAGATTTTATGTTTGGCGCGATGGAAAATACCTCAGCCACCGTGTTTGGTGATTTCTTTTGGGTAGACAACCGCTCCTTCTTAGACCGAAACTACATTGGTGTAAATGCTCACGAAGCTACCCACCAATGGTTTGGCGATTTAATCACTGGTAGACACGATGGCGAGCAGTGGTTACAGGAGTCGTTTGCTACCTACTATCCCGGTCTATTTATGGGTTACGCGATGGGGAAGGACGAAATGGATTGGTATTTCCGTGGTCAGCAAGCAGGTGCTCTCGCTGCAGGAAAGCAAAATTCCTTACCTGTAAGACACAGCGGAAGTGGATCGTCCCGTCATTATCCTAAAGGCGCATCGGTTTTAAGAATGTTGCAACATATTTTGGGCGATGAAAATTTCAGACGATCCATTACTTTGTATTTGCAGCGACACCAATTTTCCACCGTGGAAACTTGGGATCTTCAAAAAGCCATCATCGATGCTACCGGCATTAACATGGATTGGTTTTTCGATCAATGGATTCACCGTGGTGGCGAACCCCATTTCAAAATTTCATGGCAGATTTTAAGTCCGGAATTTAGCAACACCCCCGGAACAGAAATTACGGTAGAACAAATCCAAAACCAGGACCCTGTTGTAGGAGTCTTCAAAACCCCAGTTGACATTGCCGTTTATTACACCGATGGTTCCGTAACGCGGAAAACGATCACCATTGACAAGGCTTTCCAAAAAATAATCATCCCCAATGCGGGCCTTTTAGTTGAAAACTCAGATAAAAAACCGTTGTCCATTGATAAAGACGTAGCGTTTGTGTTGTTCGATGAAGGAAATTACTTGTTGAAAAACATCACCTTCCCTAAAAACACTCAAGAATTATTGTATCAGTTTACCATGGCTGCCAATGCCACGGACCGATACGATGCCTTGGTGCAATTACCTCATAACAACCAAGAAGTTTATAGTGCAATTGCAAAAGCATCCACAAAAGAGAACTTCCGCGAAATGCAAGTAGCCATCCACAAATATTTAATCCAACATGCGGAAAACCAATTTAGTTACACTGGCAATCCTGACAACCTCAAAGTTGTTTACAAGGATGCATTTACTCACCCTATAGCCGAAGTTAGACGCATGGCCGTGGAAACTTCAAACATCTGGACAGAATCAAAATCCTATCTCTTTGCAGCCCTAAAAGATTCAAGTTATAACACCATCGAAATAGCACTTAATCGGATTTGGAATCACCCTTTATTCGCTACCGAGCAAACATCAATTTTAGAGCAATTGAACGGAGTTGATGGATACCTTAATAACATAGCAATCAAACAATTAGAGTTGAGCGCATTAACATTCCCAGATCAATCTACGCGATTTAAAAGCAACCTAGTAACGCTCACTTCGGCCTATTACGAATTTAGAACTCGAGCATCGGCCATGGCCGCTTTAAAACGATTGAATTTCTTAAATGAAACGTTTGCTCACAATTTATTTAATGCATCCTTGAGTTTTAATTCCCGATTGGCACAACCCGCTAATGAAACCATTAATTATTTTAAACAACAAACCCAGCACCATTTGTTATTACACAAAGCTATTGGATCGTATAAATTTGAATCGAAATCCGATGAAAATCGAATTAAAAAGTTAATCGGAAATCCTTAAATTTTCCTTAATTCCTTTGATGTTTCAAGGATTATTCATTATTTAGCAAATTAAACTTGGAATAAGCCTGCACCATGATCATTTCCAGCGCAAAAAAGAACAAATTATATCTACCTGTGAACCGCATTTTAACCCTAACTGCCTTGGTAATAACCCTCTTTTTAAGTGGTTGTAAGCCAAAATACGAAGAAGCCGTAAAACAATACAATTTGGGGTATTATCGTCAGGCTGCGGTCATTTTTGAAGAATTCTCTAAAAACACCAAGGATAAAAAATTAAAGGATAAAGCCATTTACATGGCGGCAGAGTGTTATCGTTTGAGCGACGATTACGATAAAGCCAATCGCTTGTATGAGCGAGTGCTTAAAAAAGATCCTAAAAATGCAAAAGCGTTGTTGATGCGTGCAAACATGTTGAAAAAGATGGAAATGTACCGTGAGGCTTTGGATGCGTATGACACTTATTTACAAGAAGTTCCGGGCGATACCATGGCCGAATACCAAAAAGTTGGTTGTGAATATGCCTTGAGCTGGACACCCGATAGCTCGCAGTTTGTGGTAAGTAACTTTAAAGTTGCCAACACCAAAGCCAACGATTGGGCTCCAATGGTGGCTTCAAAAAAAGACGATGTATTGTTCTTTGTTTCCGATAGAGAAGGTGGAAGAGCCAAGAAATTGTATCCAGGTACCATGGAGCGTTGGTCAGACATCTGGTACATCGAAAAATTAGGTAAAAAGGGTAAAGAAAAATGGCAAAAACCCATTTTCGCAGATAAAAATTCAACCAATTTCAACGATGGTTCTATGACATTTGATGCCAAATTTGCTACCATGTACTTTACTCAGTGCGGTGGAGAGAAAGGTAAAAATGAAAAATGCGCCATTTATGAAGCTAAAAAGCAGGGCCCTGATTGGATTATTGGCGATGCCTTGGACTTTTGTAAAAGCGATACATCCCACAACTACGGCCACCCTGCTTTAAGTCCAGACGGAAAGACATTGTATTTCTCTTCGGATCGTGATGGCGGCTTTGGGGGTATGGATATTTGGGCCGTTACCTATTCAAAACGTTCTAAAAGTTGGGGAAATCCTGTAAACTTGGGTCCAGATATTAATACCAAGAAATACGAAACCTTCCCTTATTTCAATCAACACGACAATAAACTCTACTTCTCTTCAGACGGATGGCCTGGCTTAGGTGGATGGGATATCTTTAATGCCGAACCTACCGATGATATTACCAAATGGAAAGAAAGAGAAAATCTTAAAGAGCCTTTGAATTCAGGTGGTAATGATTTCGGTATCGTATTTAACAATAAACCCGAAAACAAGAACTCCGGTTACTTCACTTCCAACCGCGGTGATCGTAAACAGAACTACGACATCTACGAGTTTAACGTAACTCCTATAGTTATTACTATTCGTGGCGTAATTAGCGACTGTAACAGCAAAAAACCATTGCCTGGTGCTACAGTAACGTTATTGAACGACAGAGATACCAGTAAACTAGTTTTAAAGGCAGACGATCAAGGTGTTTACACGGCTACCTTGCGTGAAAAGACTAACTACGAAATCGAAGCCAAATACCCCGAAAAATACTATTTGGAGAAACCTCCAGTGATGCGTACCACCTACGGAATTCGTGTAAATACTGAATTAATCCAAGATTTCTGTTTAGAAAACCCCTTGGACGTGGTTTACACACTTCCCATTTTCTATGATTTGGATAAATCCTTTATTCGTCCCGATGCTGCGCGCGTGTTAGACACTTTTGCTCAGGACGTATTATTAAAGTATCCAAAATTAGTAGCCGAATTAGGTTCACATACTGACTGTAGAAATACCTTCGCTTACAACGAAAAGTTAGCGGAACGTCGTGCCGCGAGTGCTCGCCGTTACTTAATTGATGTTTGGAAAATAGACTCAACTCGTATCGTTGCCAAAGGATACGGCGAAACTCAGTTATTGAACAATTGTAAGTGTGAAGGCGCAATCAAAGCCGGATATACTCCGTATTTGGAGAACAAAACCAAAAAGATGGTGTTCGATAAAGATGAAAAAGGAAATGTTGTAAAAAGCTATTATACTCGTTACAAGAAAGAAGAAATCGTATTTATCAACGATACGGCGTATGTTCCTTGTGATGAATTCCAGCACGCTCAGAACCGCAGAACTACCGTTCGTTTCGGATTTGAAGACCAAATTTCAAGAGCGATAGTAAACCAAGACGTTGATATAAATAATACTAACATTGGAAAAGAAGAACAAGATTCCATTGCCAAAGCAGTTGAAAAAGCGAAAGGCCCTCAAATTGATATTTCCAACGCAGTTAAAGTTCGCGTTACAAAACAGGGTAATAAAAACTTTATCAATGTAATGGTATTGGATAAAGAGCCATTAAATGTAGAACTTGATCCGTTGGGCAAACAGAACAGTATTACCAAAGAAATCGCAGCTCAGTGGTATAAGTCTAAGCTGATTAACAAAGGAATGTTCTTAAGCTCTGGTGATAAAATTAAAGTGGGTAAGGTAAAATTACCGAGCAATAAATTCACCGTTGAAAGCTTAACCATCGGGGATTATGTAGTGAAGAATGTAATGTTCACGATCACCGACAAAGTAACAGAACCTGTATTGGGTAAAGGTGTATTCAAGGAATTCAAACCCGAATCCTATACTACCGAAACTGAATATATTTTGATTCCTAAGAAAGCCCCTAAAAAGGCTACGGTAAAAAAAACACCCACTACCAGCAAAGCTGGTAGCGACAAGGAAGAAGTAACGGAGGATAAGCCGGCCAAGAAGAAAAAATAATATAACCTATTTATTCTTCTACCCGTGATCCCAACTATTCCAGCACTTCGGTTTACCGATTCCAATAACTTTTTTCTTATGGCTGGCCCCTGCGCTATCGAAGGGGAAACCATGGCCTTACAAATAGCAGAAACCCTAATTACTATTTGCGAATCGCGAAATATTCCATTGGTATTCAAAGGATCGTATCGTAAGGCGAATCGGAGTCGTATAGATTCCTTCACCGGAATTGGGGATGAAAAGGCACTGAAGATTTTGCAAAAAGTGAATCAAACCTTTGGAATTCCTACGGTTACAGACATTCACGAATCGCACGAAGCAGCCATGGCCGCAGAATACGTAGATGTTTTGCAAATTCCAGCCTTCCTATTCCGTCAAACAGAATTATTGGTTGCTGCAGCGAAAACTGGAAAATTTATCAATATCAAAAAAGGTCAATTTGCAGGAACAGACGCCATGAAACATGCCATGCAAAAGTGTGTGGATTCTGGGAATTCCAATGTGATACTCACCGATAGAGGAAATATGTTTGGGTATGGCGACATGATCGTTGATTTTCGGAATATTCCTGAAATGCAGAAGAATGAGGTGCCTGTAGTGATGGATATCACCCATTCTTTGCAACAACCAAACCAAAGTTCGGGAGTTACTGGTGGTAAACCTGAATTAATTGAAACCATCGCAAAAGCCGCCATCGCCGTTGGTTGTGATGGATTGTTCATTGAAACTCACCCAGATCCAAGTCAGGCTAAAAGTGATGGAGCGAACATGTTACCTCTTGCTCAATTACCCGATTTATTGGATAAATTGATTCGTATCCGTCAAGCCGTCGTTTAAAATTAGTATTAATACCCGTAAAACGAGTAATTCTGATTGTTACCGTTTCTATCCTTACCAACCACTTCAATTCTACCACGGGCACTTTCCATCGCCGTAATTAAATCCTCTGGCTCGGAATACGCTTTTCCGTTGAATTTGATTACTATAAACCCTTCGCCCAAGCCCATTTGAGAAATGAATTTTCCTCGTTGAATATTTAATAAGCGAATACCCGAATTTATACCAAATTTCTTTAGGTCGGTAGCCGACAATGGTTGAAAATCGGCGCCCAACAATTTACTGTTTACTGCTCCCTTCATCAACAAGGCCGTGTTCTCGGATTTATTGATAAGAACCAATGACACCTTACTTTCCTTGCCGTTTTTCAATACACCCAACACAACATTTTCACCTGGACGTTTATAAGCCAAATGCTCATCAAACATCGGCTTACCATCAATTTTCAATCCTCCTATACTCACTAAAATATCGCCTTGGCTGATACCCGATTTTTCTGCTGGACCGCCTTCAGTCAATTCTAATACTTTAACCGCATTGGTTTCCAATCCCAACGATTTCAATTCTTCGGACGATACTTCGGCTACTTGCATTCCAGAAAACGCTCGCAACACTTCCCCTTTGTCCATTAAATCTTGCACCACCTTGCGAACAATATTTGCAGGAATCGCAAAGCCATATCCAGTATAACTACCTGTATTACTTTGTATTGCCGTATTGATTCCTACCAACTGACCCTTAGTATTGACCAATGCGCCCCCCGAATTTCCTGGATTGATGGCCGCATCGGTCTGAATAAAGCTCTCAATGGGGAATTGATTCTTCACAATATTGATGTTTCTACCCTTAGCACTTACAATCCCTGCGGTTACAGTACTGGTTAGATTAAATGGATTTCCAACTGCAAGCACCCACTCCCCAACACGTACTTCGTCGCTATTAGCGAATGTGATAGCAGGCAAAGCACTCGCCTCAATTTTTAAAACGGCCAAATCACTGGACGGATCTGTACCCACTACTTTGGCAATGTACTCCTTCTTCGGCTTATTCAATACAACCGTTATGGAGTTTGCGCCCTGAATAACGTGATTGTTGGTCACCACATAACCGTCCGAACTTACAATTACTCCACTTCCCGTTGACGATGCTTGTCCTCTGCTACCAAATGGATCAAAATCCCAAAACAATCCAAACGGACTGCTGTACTCCACGGTACTCACCGTTTTAATGAATACAACCGAGGGAGTGGAAACCGCGGAGGCGTCCTCAAATCCTTCGGGAGCACCCGTCCCATTGGCCGTATTAAAAACCGAAGATTTTGATCTGCCATCGGCTTCCGCAACCTGTATACCGTCCGAAGGCTGCTTATCCAAACGGGTAAAAATCCAAGCCCCTAAAAAACCAGAAAAAGCCCCTACAAATGCAATGCTTAAAACGAATTTTTTACTGTTCTTTTCCATGAATTTTGAGAATCGATAAAGGTTAAACGAAATTTATAGTAATCTATTGATTGGCATGCAATCAAAAAGTATACAATTCCACCAACAGACGGAATTTACCGACATGCTGTCTGCAGAATGGCTGACAAATTTTCGGATTAGTGCATTCCGGGGAATAATCCACGACCTGCTTCGCGCCATGGCCAAGGAGTCATCAACAAAATGATAACCAAAGCAGCAACAAAATACCACTTTGTTTTGGGTTGATTGGTCTTGGCTGCACGATGTCCGATAGTAATTAAAACAATCGCTATAATCATCATCAAAGCATGTTCAACCGAGAAGAATCGAATTACAGGATTTTTCATAGCCGCGCCCATTCCCATACTCTTTATTTGTTTCAATCCCCAATCGCCGATAAACCACTGCACCAAACCCAATAATAGCATTACATGGGAACTGATCATCAATACCAATGTTTCCTTGCCGTTCTTTCCTTTGAAAGCATTAATCAAAGACAAAATCAAAGCTACGATGATTACCCAACGCAAGAAATTGTGCAAATGAACGGTGCCTGTGTAGGCAGGATGAGCTTGTAATAAAGATATCATAATATACGAAATTTCAACGAATATAGCAAAAAAACAATGCTCCCCCTACCTTTGTTTAACAATCATATTTCTTATGCTCCAAACCCATTGTTCCTCAATCAACTACCGATTACAAAAAATCATTCTGTCGGTGGGATTGCTATTTATAGCGTTTGGCGCCGATGCCCAGCATTATACCATCCCTACCCGATTTCACGAAAGCCCTATTCCTCCAGCACCCAATTATAGTCTGCAAGAAAATTGGAGTGCATTACCTTTTCGAAAAGATTTCGGCGATTTAGTCCCCAACGGTTACACCGATAATCAAGCCAAT